>JAUCQE010000496.1 GCA_030372865.1 Pyrinomonadaceae bacterium | reverse complement strand
TTGCGGCCATGTGCCGCCGCAGGAAAGACGGCCGGAGGGCCCTTTCGGCGATCATTACGGCTATTATTCGCTCGTGCGTGACTATCCGGTGTTTCACGCGGACGCCGTTTTCCATCGGAAAGACGCCATTTATCCCGCGACGGTCGTCGGCAAGCCGCGACAGGAAGATTTCTTCATCGGCGACTATCTTCAGGAACTCCTTTCGCCGCTTTTTCCTCTCGTAATGCCGGCCGTGAAAGATCTTTGGAGTTTCGGCGAGACCGGGTTCCATTCGCTCGCATCAGCAGTAGTAAAAGAGCGTTACGGAAGAGAGGCTTTGTCCGCAGGATTTCGAATCCTCGGCGAAGGACAGCTTGCGTTAACGAAATTTTTGCTTCTCACAGACAAGCCGCAGGATCTTCGCGACTTCAAATCGCTTTTTGAGCATATCCTCGCTCGTGCCGAATGGCACCGCGACCTTTTCATCTTTTCGCAGACCGCATTCGACACTCTCGATTACGCCAGCGGAAAGATAAATCACGGTTCGAAAGCGATATTGATGGGGACCGGCGAGGCAAAAAGGACCTTGCCGCACGAATTTACCGGTTCGCTGCCAGTCGGAGTTCACGCGGCCGAGCCGTTCTGCAGCGGATGCCTTGTCGTAAAAGGAACAGATTACGAGAATGACAAAAAGCTTGGCGAACGGCTTGCAAAGTCAGGCGCATTTGATGACTGGCAGGTCGTAGTGATTCATGACGACATCGAGTTTGCCCGCTCAACCGACAAGTTCCTCTGGGCGACATGGACGCGCTTTAATCCGGCCACGGACATCTATGCGAAAGAGACGACGGTCAAAAATAACCATATCGGTTACACTGCCCCGATCGTAATAGACTCCCGGATGAAGCCGTGGTATCCCAAAGAGGTCGAAGTTCGCGAGGATATCGCAAAACTCGTAGATTCAAGGTGGGGAGAGTATTTCAAGTAAATGAAAAAGTGGCTTAAGCGTATCGGTTTGTTCATCGGGGTGTTGACGCTTCTGCTCGCGGTGTTTCTTTCTTATGCCTATTTCATCGAACCGCGGCAGTTTGTAGTTGTAGAAGAAACACTCGCGGTCCCGAATTGGAGTCCCTACCTGAACGGCCTTCGCGTCGTTACCATCGCGGATATCCATACCGGCTCCAACTATGCTCCGCCCGAGCGGGTCCGCTATGTTGTAGAGCAAACGAACGCGCAGAATCCGGACGTTATCGTTCTTCTCGGAGACTATGTCAGCGAAGCAAAGTGGGACCGCGAAGCTCGCAATAAACCCGAAGGCACGGACCGCACGGAACTTAAGATCCCGGTCGAAACGATCGCGGAAAGCCTAAAGGGATTTAAGGCGAAATACGGCGTCTTTGCCATCATCGGGAACCACGATTGGTATCACAATGAACAAAAGATCCATCGCATGTTCGAGGAGATCGCGGGCATTACCGTACTTCAGAATGAGATCGCGGAAGTTCCGGTGAACGGGGAGACTCTTCGCATTTGGGGAATAGAAGATCTGTGGCGTAACCGTCAGGTTCCTGCTGCAGCATTTGATTCCTTAACAGAAAAGAAGAACCTCATCGCCATCACGCACAATCCTGACTCTCTTTTACAGTCTCCCGCAGGTATTTCGATAATGTTCTCCGGCCATACTCACGGCGGGCAGTTGAATTGGCCTTTCTTCGGCCCCAAGGCTGTCTTTAACGATGCCAGATTCATGGACGGGCACACTGTCGTCGACGGGAAACATGTATATGTCTCCAGCGGGGTGGGAACCAGTGTGATACCCTTCCGCTTTCGGGTCCCGCCCGAGATAAATGTCATTACCTTGAATGCCGCGGAATAAATGAGCCCTCGGAAAAAGATCCCGGTTTACGCCGCCGTGATATCAGTCGCGGCGGTTTGCTGTGTGCTTTATGCATATTTCATCGAGCCGCAACGGCTGGTTGTTAACGAGTCGGAGATAGTTGCCGAGAACTGGGACAAGGCATACGACGGCTTTAGGATAGTAGCGCTTTCTGATATCCACGCCGGGTCAAATGGAGTAGACAATGCGAAGCTCCGACGAGTCGTCGAAACCGTTAATTCCCTCGATGCGGACCTGGTTGTAATGCTGGGCGATTTTGTCGCAACCACGCGCGACAGAAAGTCTGTCCTTGTGCCGATGTCGGAGATCACCGAGAACTTAAAAGGAATGCGTGCACGTTACGGCGTCTTTGCGGTCTTGGGAAACCATGACGGATGGCATGGGGATGATGCCGTAGCATCAGGATTAGAAAAAGCAGGTTATCGGGTGCTTCAAAACCAGATCGTGACAATCGAGCGAAATGGCGAGCGTCTTCGCATCTTTGGGATGAAGGACCATTTGCAGCTAAATTCCTGGTACACGTTCGACATGATGGTAAAACACACCGTTGCACAGGCCGGAGGTGACGGAAAGTTTCTCGTGCTCGAACATAGCCCGGATATGTTCGACGTGATGCATTATTACAAGTCTCTCGGAGATGATTTCGGTCTGATGATAGCCGGCCACACTCACGGCGGACAGATCTGGCTGCCCGTGATCGGTTCGCCGATAGTTCCTTCTTCGCTCGGGCAAAGATATAACCGTGGGCACATACGGGAAAAGGGGAGAGACCTGTTCGTAACTACCGGGATCGGAACCACGCTACTTCCGTTCAGGTTCATGATGCCGCCGGAGATAGCCGTAATTACCGTCCGCTCAGGTTCAGCGAAGTAGTTTCTTTACGACTCTTCGGTCTCCATCGTTGGCCGCCGGCCTAACGCCTAATATCTCGCACATTACGTTGTAGACATCTACCGAACGGATCTTTCCCGCAGTTCTTCCTTTTTCAAAACGCGGACCGCGGGCCGCAAAAAACGCGCGCATATTCACGAGGCGGTTGTCGAACCCGTGGGCTCCACGCTCTTTATCAAAGCCGCTTTGTTTCACATATCTGTCGAGCCTCGAACGTGATGTGATGAACCTTCCTTCTTCCGGAACTACGATAAGCGGAGAAAGGCGGGATGCATTCTGAAGCCGCCATCTTTTTGGCAGGTCCGCTTTTCTGTATATCTTAGCGTTCCTTAGTTTCTTCTTAATGGAATCATAGATCGCGTCTTCGCGGCCCGATTTGGGGAATATCTGGGTAAACTCACCGGTCCAAAAGATCCTTTCCGCGTCGTTCGGGTCAAACATTTCGTCGAGCACGATCGCCCCGCGGTTAGTGTAAGGAGACATTCCGTGGTCGGAAACAAGGATAATGTTTACCAGATCCGCGATCCCGCGTTTCTCGAGCCCCTCGAAAAACCTGCCGAGAGAATTATCTACTTTCATCACCGCCTGACGGTTCTCGGGAGAAAGCGGGCCGAAGTTATGTCCGTTGTCGTCCACG
>JAUCQE010000495.1 GCA_030372865.1 Pyrinomonadaceae bacterium | reverse complement strand
GTCCCAGTCGGCGGCGAGGGTATCGATTAACTTTCGCATCACGTCGTCGTCGGTTGCGTCGGCTTGCGACAGCTTTGGAACACACCTGATGACATTGCCGTCAAGGCGGGAGTAGAGCCAGGACGTCTCGCCGTCGTGAGCTACAGGTTCTTCAATAAAAAAGACCCGACGGTCTTTGCTGAAACGGCTCATTAAATGCTGCGGACGCTGATATACGAAGTCCCAACGCAGGTGCGAAAAGCAAAGCAGATCCGGCCGGTCAAAGTTGTTCTCGAGTTTCGTAATGGTCATATTGATCGTTGACGAGAGGTCAGTAATGCGGCACCGATACATAGACCGGCGCCGCATACCTTGGGAGAACGATAGCGGCCTACAGAGCCGCTGAAACGTGTTCCGGCACTGCAAAACGGTCGTCCAGTTCGGAATAACAACCGCATGCGATGGTCTCCATACGGTCCCTGTCCCGGATGGAAATGCCGCCGCGAGAGTAGTCGATAAGACGCTTCTTGCGCATATCGAGAGCGATGCATGTAACGCTCGGGCGGTACACGCCGAGTGTGCGGGCGATCTGTTCGTGGGTCAGTTTAAGAATGTCCTTGCCGCAGCGGTCGTGGACCATCAGCAGCCAGGTGCAAAAACGCTCCTCGACCGAGTGGTACATATTGCAGACTGCCTTTTGCGAGATCTGACGAATATAGTTCTCAAGCGTAGAGTGAAGAAGCAGCGGCAGTTCGGGGTATATCTTCCCGACCTTCCGCATAAGGGAGCTCTCGATACGCAGGACATTACCGCCCTGGGTTACCTGTACACAGTTGGCGATGCGGTCTGCATGATAAAGTGTTGAAATACCGATCGCACCTTCTTTCCCAGTAATGGAAACTTCGACCATTCTGCCGTCGTCCAGTATGTGGAATTCGGAGATCACTGCCGTCTCCGGAAAATATACGTATTCGAGTTCGTCATCCTGTTGGAACAGGAACTGCTCCTTGCTGACGTAAACCCGTCGAAGATGCGGTTTCAGTGCATCGAATATCTTCGCAGGCAGTTTCCCCAGCACTGCATTGCCGGAACTTGCCACGGGTGCCGACGCAAACAGTCCAGTGCCACGCTTTTTATCGGCCTTTGTTTCCGTCCCGCCGAAATCATGTAGAAACACGCCGGAGCTCGCTCCGGAGCCATTGTGGGTCTGACTATAAGTGTTAAACGCTTCCATTTTTGCCCCCTAAGTTCTTTATAATTGGCTCGCTCTTGATCTCCATCATCACTGTCTGGTGAGGTTCCGGCCCGCCGATCTCGAAACTCTTCGTAAACACGACCTTAAGGTTCGTTCCGCTTTTTCGCGGGTGTCCCACAACGTGAAAAGTTTCGGTCGCCTTCCTTCCTGAAACGAATGCCCTGAATTCTCGCTTCAATTCATTCGGATCGCCCACGCCGCTTACATCCTCAAAGAAGTTCTTGCCAAGTGCGGCCGACATTGTCGGATCGCAGAGGTCTCCCGGATGCGGGCTTGAGTGAAGGATCGTTCCCTCGCCATCGAGTTCAAAGATCCAAAAGCTGTTGTCGAGTGTGCCCTCCGCCGGAATGCCAAAAAGTACCGGCGTCGGGTCGTCCTGATTCGCTATCAATGGACAGATAGATCTCATATTCGTCTATCACCTCGAATCGTTATGGGCTAAAAGGAGTGACTGAAGGAAGGTTTGCGGCGAGCCGGCATAAGACATAGTTCTCTTGCCGCCATTTGATCTGGACTACCTGCTCGCGATACACGGGGATTTGAAGGATCGCTCCCGTTAACCGCCTTTTGCCACTCTCAGTACCATAAGTATGAAGCAGCCGGTGAGCGGGCGACATTGGGAAGTTGGACAAGTTCATTAGGGGAAATCCCTAATAAAAGCGGGCTTTTCAAAAAAATAGGGCAGGGTGCCAATCGCAAAACACCCTGCCCATAAATGCGGAATGATCCGCTTTCCAGCAAACATCCAACGCGGAGCCAAACCAAAATGACATCAAGAATGTCTGTATCGGCTTGTCATGCGATACATAGGTTATCGCCTATTTCCGAACCTCGGACAATCGGGATTTTCCGCAATCGTATTAGGGGAAATCCCTAATCGCTAATCGTCCTGAAGCCAATTCTTCAATATCGCGTACTTTACGATGTCGATCCGGCTCGTGATGCCGATCTTTCGCATAGCGTTAGCTTTATGAGCCTCGACGGTTTTTACGCTGAGGTCGAGGCGGCCGGCGATCTCCTTGTTGCTGTAGCCGAAAGCGATCATCCGCAGGACCTCTTCCTCGCGGCCGGAGAGGTCGCCGCGATTTTCCCCGCGAAGCGAATCGCCGCGGCCGATATAGCCGCCGAGCACTATATCTGTAAGGCTCGGGTCGATGAATGGCCGCCCTTGCCCGACGGCCCGGATCGCGTTTATCAGTTCGGATGGGGCACTTTGCTTCAGTACGTAGCCGTTTGCTCCGGCGGCGATCAGCTGACGCAGATAGCCGTCATCCGAATGCCGGGTTAGGGTTAGGATCTTTATATCCGGATACTTCTCGCGCAGCCGCTTCGTCGCCTTAAGGCCATTCATGACAGGCATCGAGACGTCCATCAGCACCAAGTCCGGACTCAGCCGTGAACAGAGTTCGATCACCATCTCGCCGTTCCCGGCCTCGCCGACAACTTCCATGTCGGGCTGGGAACTGACGAGAAGCTTGATGCCTTC
>JAUCQE010000494.1 GCA_030372865.1 Pyrinomonadaceae bacterium | reverse complement strand
ACAACATTCCGCTGCTTTACTACAGCTTCCATATCATGGTCGGCCTCGGAACCATTTTTATCGCCGTAATGGTCATTGCGGCCGTTTGGCTATGGCGCGGATGGCTGTACGAATCGAACTGGCTGCTGTGGATCCTGATGCTGCTTTTTCCGTTCCCATTTATCGCCAATACGGTCGGCTGGATGGTTGCCGAACTTGGCCGCCAGCCGTGGCTCGTTTACGGGCTGATGCGGACCGAGCATGGCGCGTCGCCGATGGTCTCATCGGGCAACGTGCTGTTCACGCTGCTCGGTTTCTTCGGAATGTATACGGTGCTTTCGCTGCTCTATATCTTTCTGATCCTGCGGCGGATCGAGCACGGTGCCGATGAACTCACGACATTTAGCGTAACCCGCACGGAGGCCATATAGGAGGACATTATGGAATTAGCATGGTTCATGATCGTAGCTTTCATGTTGGTCGCCTATGTCGTCCTTGACGGATTCGACATCGGGGCCGGTATCGCACATTACATTGTCGGCCGCACACCCGAAGAACGTGCAGCGGTCATCAGGTCGATCGGCCCTGTCTGGGACGGAAATGAGGTTTGGCTGCTCGCGGCGGGCGGTACGCTCTACTTTGCATTTCCGCCGCTTTATTCGGCGGCGTTTTCGGGGTTTTACCTGCCGCTGATCATGGTGCTGTGGCTGCTGATAATGCGGGCGGCCGGCATCGAACTCCGCCATCAGCTGGAGCACAACC
The DNA here is from genome assembly GCA_030372865.1 of Pyrinomonadaceae bacterium. GTDB lineage: Bacteria > Acidobacteriota > Blastocatellia > Pyrinomonadales > Pyrinomonadaceae > OLB17. Next base: position 2,831 of record JAUCQE010000494.1, on the reverse strand, counting down.
ATATGTGGACCAGCTTTTGGGATTTCGTCTTCGCGCTCGCGAGCATTCTGCTCGCTATCTTCTACGGTGCCGCCCTTGGCAATGTCATCCGCGGTGTGCCGCTCGGAGCGGACGGCTATTTCTTCGAGCCGCTATTCACACACTGGGGAACGACCGGCGAGACCGGAATTCTGGATTGGTTTACGGTGCTGTCCGGCCTCGTTGCATTCGTCGCTCTTGCGGTTCATGGTGCAAACTATCTCGCCCTTAAGACCGAGCTTGAAATGAATGCCCGTGCCCGCAATTTGGTGAGTGTCGGCTGGTACCTGCTCGTGGCACTGACTACCGCGAGCCTTGCCGCCGTGATGTATATTCGGCCCGAACTGCTGAATAACTACTACGCACTTCCGATCGGTTGGCTGATCCCGGCAACGGTCGCCGCATCGCTCGCTGCGATCAAGTACTTCAACCTAAATGGGCTCGACAAGCAGGCGTTTCTTGCCTCGTCGGTCTATCTTGCATCGATGCTTGGCGGTGCGGTATTTGGGCTGTTCCCGGTGATCCTTCCGGCGTTGGACCCGGAACTGAGCTTGACGGTCTATAACTCGCGTGCCGGCGACTACGGCCTGACTGCCGGGCTCGTCTGGTGGCCGATCGGCATCATACTCGCACTCGGCTATTACACCTTCCTCTTCCGCAGTTTTAAGGGAAAGGTCCGGGTGGGCGAGGAGCACTAACACCGGCGTTATAAACCCTGGGAGGCGATCGATCTGACGGCGGCCAGCAGCCGCCGTTCGGCCCGCGGTACTGTTCCAGGCGGCAGCAAGGTCAAATGTTCCTTGACCTCCGCAGGCGCTAGGACAGGGCCGCGGGCCAAAAACTTTATCAGTACTTTATGACATAAAGTACTTGACAGTCCCAATAACTTGGCATATTCTTGCTCCGATGCCAAATATGACTCCCCTTAGAAAACACGAGAGCGATGAGGCGGACCGGCCGGTCAGCATCGGCGACCGGGCTATCGACAACCTCCAGTTCATTCGCGAGGCGATGGAACGCTCGACGAGTTTTACGGCGGTTCCCGGCTATGGCGGCATTTTGATGGGCGTAACGGCCATCGTCGCGGCATATATCGCGAACAACCAGATCTATCTGCGCGATTGGCTGATCGTCTGGGTTACGGAAGCGGTCCTCGCATTTGCGATCGGCATGGTTACGATGTGGCAGAAATCAAAGCTCGCCAAGACGTCGCTGCTATCGACGCCTGCCCGCAAGTTTGCCATGAGCTTTGCTCCGCCGCTCGTCGTCGGCATCGCACTCACCTTCGGGCTCTGGCGATTCGAACATTACGGGGTGATGGCGGCGACGTGGATGTTGTGTTACGGAGCTGCGGTCATCGGCGGCGGAGCGTATTCGGTGCGGGCGGTACCGGTGATGGGCTGGTGCTTCATCGCTCTCGGAGCGGTCACGCTCGCCCTGCCCAAAGGCTCCGGCGACGAAATGATGGCACTAAGCTTCGGCCTGCTCCACGTTGTCTTCGGGGCAGTTATCGCGAAGAAGTACGGCGGATAACGCACAGGCAGAAACCCGACCCGTAGGGAGGGTGTGAATATTATGGAAAACATTCAACAGACACACAGCAGTAGGTTCCTATTTCTTATGCTAGCTGCGGCCGGACTGCTGCTCGTGCCGTTCATTGCGATGCAGTTCACGGACGAAGTGAAGTGGGGCGTGTTCGATTTCATCGTCGCAGGCCTGCTCTTGTTCGGCACCGGCATCGCGATCGAGGTCGTGCTTCGCTTACTTACCACGTTTTGGTCGCGCTTCATTTCATGCGCGGTCATTCTCGTGGTCCTTTTCCTCGTCTGGGCGGAACTCGCGGTCGGCCTGTTCGGGACGCCGTTGGCCGGAAGCTAGGAGACAAGATGAGAAATGAGAGATGAGAATTGAGAATACGCATCTCAGAGTCCTGCGCCTGAGCACGGGCAATCGTGTCAGAACCGCCTGTGGTAACAGGCGGGCGAACGCGTCAAGTCAGAACAGCCTGTGGTAACAGGCGGGCCGACGCTCAAGCTCGGCCTGACCCTGAACGCGGATTAGGCGGATCGGACGAATAAGCGCGGATCAGATACGGAAATGAAGAACCATTGATCCGTAGAAAAAGAATATGTCAAAGGGAAATCTAGCAAAGGTACAAGGAAATGCTCGGCAAACGCTTACCGTCGCAAAGGCAGCCGAGTCGGTGTCGAACGATCTGGATAAGGTGATCCATGAGCGTATGCGGCTCGGCATTATCAGTGCGCTTGCGGCAAACGACAAACTCAGTTTCTCCGACCTGAAAACGCTGCTCGACACGACCGACGGCAACATAAGCGTCCACGCCCGCAAGCTCGAAGAGGCCGGATACTTGTCGGTAAAGAAATCATTCGTCGGCCGCACGCCGCTGACCGAGTACAAAATTACCGCCGCCGGCCGCAAGGCACTCGAAAAATACCTCGACCACATGGAAGCGCTTATCAAGGCGATGAAGACTCTGGCATGACACTAATCTTGAACTCGGAGATCTCTTAGTTATTGGAACCAAGATTCTCCGACCGCGTGAAAGCTGTCAGGTAAAAACGGCTGAGGCAAAAGGATAAAACGCATATGCAAAGTCTTGGACTAGATGAAGACGATCCGATAGAAGTTTCAAAAGGATTTTGGGCACGACAGTTTCACGAGGAATCAACGGCGTCTCAGCGAAAATTCGACTGGGCATTTGGGGTCGTGATTCCTGCCCTCTGCTTTTATTTCGATCCGATCGTCTTTCGCGGCAACAATTTCGGTGTCGCGGTCTCTGTCTCTTATACACA
>JAUCQE010000493.1 GCA_030372865.1 Pyrinomonadaceae bacterium | reverse complement strand
CATCGCACAGGGTGCGTACGAGGCGGCGGTAAAATATGCTAAGGAACGCGAGCAGTTCGGCCGCCCGATCGCTGATTTCCAAGCGATCCAATTCAAGCTCGCCGATATGGCAACCCAGATCGAATGTGCTCGCCTTCTAACACTGCAGGCGGCCGCGACCAAAGACGCCGGAAAACCCGTAACGCAAAAATCTGCGATGGCCAAACTTTATGCATCTGAGGTTGCCGTACGTGTTTCCGAAGAATCGATCCAAGTGCACGGCGGTTACGGCTACACGAAAGATTACCCGGCCGAAAAATACTGGCGCGATTCAAAACTCTGCACCATTGGCGAAGGAACGAGCGAGATACAGCGGCTCGTTATTGCCAAGAACCTGCTAAAGGTATAACATCCAGCGCTCATAGAGACACATAAGCGAGTGCAACATGAAACAATTGTATGTTTCATGTTGCACACCCGCAACACTTCTGATAATATTCTGCCTCTATTTTTCTTTCAAAGGAGTCAATTATGAGCACAAGTAGAGCAACTACAGCAGATACCGTCGCTTCGACACTTATTGCCGAAATGGAGATCGAAGCCGCGACCGCACGCAAATGCCTCGAGCGAATTCCGGCCGACAAGTTTTCGTGGAAACCGCATGAAAAATCCATGGAGTTTGGCAAACTCGCGTCACACATCGCGGAAATGTTCGGCTGGACGCCGCCGACCATTCACCAAACTGAACTCGATTTCGCAAAGATGGACTATAAGCCTTTCGAACCGGCAACAACCGAAGATCTTGTTGAATTCTTCGACAAGAACGTAGCCGAAGCCATCGATGCCTTGAAGAACGCTCCGAACGAGGTCTTTCTCGAAAACTGGACACTCCGAAACGGCGAGACGACGTATTTCACGATGCCGAAGATCGCCGTGATGCGGACATTTGTGATGAACCACATTGTCCACCACCGCGGACAGCTTTCCGTCTACATGCGTTTGAACGATATTCCGGTGCCTTCGATCTACGGGCCTTCGGCTGACGAAGGAAGTATGTAGTTTTGGGACGTTCGATTTTGCTGCTTATGGCGGGCTGCTGCAGCCCGCCATTTTTCTTTTTTCAGTTAAATATGCGAAAAAATCGGTTTCATTTAACTCATGTCACACGCTGAATTAGCAGAAAAGGTACTTGCCGGTGAAGTTCGCTCGATCGCACGAGCGATCACCCTGGTCGAGAATGGAAGCGACTCCGCCGCTGACATAATGAAGTCCGTCTACCCAAAGACGGGTAACGCCCTGGTCATCGGCATCACCGGCTCACCGGGTGCCGGCAAATCGTCGCTTGTAGACAAGCTCGCCCTTTATTACAAAGAGAAAGGCGAAAAGATCGGCATAATCGCGGTCGATCCTTCAAGCCCGTTCTCCGGCGGTGCGATCCTTGGCGACCGTATTCGAATGGCCACTCTCGGGCTTGATAAGAACGTCTTTATCCGGTCGATGGCGACCCGGGGAAACCTCGGCGGGCTTTCAAGGGCGACCGTTGATGCGGTCGCGATCCTCGACGCGGCAGGCTACGACAAGGTCATTGTCGAAACGGTCGGCGTCGGCCAAGACGAGGTCGAGATCGTCAAGACAGCCGATGTCTCCGTAGTGGTGCTAGTTCCGGGAATGGGCGACGACATCCAGGCTATAAAAGCCGGGATAATGGAGATCGGCGACGTTTTTGTTATCAATAAGGCCGACCGCGAAGGCGTCCTCCGGACGCAAAAGGAACTCGAAGCTCTTTTAACTCTCGCCCATCGCCCAGACATGTGGAATCCGCCGATCGTTAAGACGATCGCGACTGAAAATAAAGGCATCGAAGATCTTGCGGCGGCGGTCGCGGGGTACCATTCCTTCAGCACTTCCGAAGAGAATGCCGGCCACAAACGTAAAGAGGCGATCGCAAAATGGCGGCTTATCGAGCTTTTGAGAGAAAGGCTCCTGACCGACGCCCTACGGAAGAACGGAACAGAAGACCGGCTTTCTGAACTGGCCCGAGAAATAGCCGAGAAAAAGCTTGACCCGTATTCGGCGGTCGAGGAGATCATTGGAAACCAATGAAGATCAATCACTTAGGCATTGCTACGAAAGGTATCGAAGAAGCACTGAAGTTTTGGGAAGAGTCGCTCGGGCTTGAGAATGTGCACACCGAGGTCGTTGAGGATCAAAAGGTACGCGTCGCTATGCTGCCGATCGGCGAAAGCCGCGTCGAGCTTCTCGAACCGACAGCGGACGATTCGCCTATAAGCAAGTTTCTGGAAAAGCGCGGCGGTGGGATCCACCACGTCGCCGTTGAGGTCGAGGATATTGAAGCTTCGCTCGCAAAACTAAAGGAAAAAGGGATGCGGCTGATTGATGAAAAGCCACGAATCGGGGCTGAAGGATGCCTCGTAGCCTTTGTCCATCCGGCCGCGAGCGGCGGCGTTCTATTGGAATTGGTGCAAACCGTCAATTCCGACGACGCATCCTAGTTGTTTCAACGCACTTTTGCTAAGATGGCGACTTGGCATTTTTGCGTTGAATAAGCAAGACTTTCACAGTGAGGACTTAGAAATTGAGTAACTTAACAAAGGGCCTGATCCTACTTTTGGTAATACTCGGCATCGGTGCCGGGCTCGTTTTTTGGAAGAATAAGGTGGGCGGCCATAGCACGACGTCCTTTAACAGCATCTCCGAAAAGGAAGTTGGTATCCTGATCGCGGACGTCGCTAAACAGAATCCGATGGCGTTAAAGCGTCTCTCTGAGGACGCAGAGCTTCGCAAGCAGCAGCTCGACAACCTGAAACAGCTCCTTGCTTTTGCAAGCGAAGCACAGCGTGAAGGCCTAGCGAACGAACAGCCGAACAAACAGGAACTCGAAAATATCCGTGCCGAGGTCGTCGCTGTCAGTTATGACCGCGAGATCAACGCCGACAAGGGGCCGATGCCGCCGTTCGGAATGATCTCCGAAGACCAGACCAAAGCATTCTGGGGTGAAGGCGAACAGGCTCCGCAAGGATTTTTCGCTTCGCTTAAGGACAAGATCGGCCTCGGAAAGCGGAACAATGAACTCGCATTTCAGAAGTTCATCGACTCAAAAGTTACGCTGCTGAAAGCCAGCAATCCGGCAATGAAGGACCGCGAGATCTCTGAGGAAGAGAAAACGCAGGCACGTGACTTCTTCGCCCGGGTCAGCATTTACGAACAGGAATATCAGGACAAGGTAGCGGCCGGGCAGATCGCTCAGGACTTCCAGGATCGCGTCAACCTGCAGGTTAAGCTGCAGCAGGCTCAGTTCCTCGCACGCATCTTCTCGGAGAAACTCGCTGAAAAGACGAAGGTCACCGATGAAGATGTCGCTAAGTACATCGCCGAAAATCCGCAGTTCGATACCTCTGCCAAGAAAGCCAAAGCCGAAGAGATCCTGGCCCGTGCGAAAGGCGGAGAGGATTTCGCGAAACTCGCGAACGAATTCAGCGAAGACCCGGGCAACAAAGGCATGGGCGAAAATGCCCAGCCGAAAGGCGGCCTTTACGAGAACGTCCGCAAGGGACAGATGGTCAAGCCTTTCGAGGACGCGGCTCTTGCCCTCGAACCGGGGCAGGTCGCACCAGCGATCGTCGAAAGCGATTACGGATACCACATCATCAAGCTCGAAAAGAAGACTCCGCCTGCTGAAGGAGCCGACCCGAGCACCGAGACCTACGACGTTCGCCATATTCTGATCTCTACCGGATACAAGGATCCGGAAAATCCGATGGGCCGGGAGACGCCGGTCAAGGTCTACGTCCGCAACAAGCTCGAAGAAGAGCGTGAAAAGAAGACCATCGACGAGATCGTTGCGAAGAACAACATTCAGGTGCCGGCTGACTTCACCGTTCCCGAAGTGACGGAAGAGCAGATTCAGGATGCGATGAAAAAGCAGCGTCAGCAGATGGGCATGGACGATATGCCGGGACCGCAGGAAGCACCACAAGGGGCACCTGATTCGAACTCCAAACCGGCTTCGAACTCCGCCAATACCGCTGCTGAGACAAAGGAAGCACCGACGAAGTAAAGGCTAGCGGATCGGCTAATTAAGCTTATGATCCTTGGGGATTATCGGGTCGAGGTCGTACCCGATACTGAATTCAGACTGGACGGAGGGGCGATGTTTGGAGTCGTCCCTCGTGTTCTTTGGGAACATGTATGCCCGCCGGACGAACTCAATCGCATCCGGCAGCAGATGAACTGCGTCTTTATCGACACAGGCAAAGACAAGATCCTGATCGAGACCGGCATCGGCGAAAAATGGACGGAAAAGGAAACGAAGATGTACGGCATCTTTCGTGAGCGTCCCTTTGCCGAAACTCTTTTAGAAAGGACCGGTTGCCGTCCCGAAGAAATAACCATTGTCATCAACACGCACCTCCACTTCGACCACGCCGGCGGAAACACGATCTTGACCAGCGGGCAAGCTTCCAGCTTGCCGGATCAGACAACAGCGATCGCGCAGTTCCCTAATGCCCGATACCTTGTATCACGCCGCGAACTCGAACACGCCGAAAACCCGCACGAACGCGACCGGGCGAGCTATTTGCCCGAGAACTGGCGGCCGATGATCGAGACCGGCCAACTTGAGCCGATGCCCGATGAATTCGAAGCCGTCCCGGGGTTAAGATTTCAAACGGTCCGCGGCCACTCGGAAACGATGCAGACCTGGCGGCTCGACCGCGGCGGGAAAACACTATACGGCTTTGCCGACCTTATCCCGACCCACCATCACGTACCGCTGCCTTGGATAATGGGCTACGATCTTTATCCAACAGAAACGCTCGCATTCAAGAAAGAGGGCTTGCCGAAAGCTGTGCAGGAAGGATGGCTATGTCTTTTCTACCACGATTTCGAGCACCCACTTTGCAAACTAATAGCGAGTGGAGACAAAATACAGGCAATTCCCTTTTTGGAGGACCCCACATAATCATGAAAAGATCGATCGTGTTTTTCGCAGTAGTCAGCCTACTGTATGCAACTGGCAGTGTGTTAGGTCAATCGCAAAGTGAGAAAGACCGGGCCGCATTCATTAGTAACACCCGCTTACTTGAGAAGGTGCCATTCAACCCTAATGCTGCCGGTGCGCGCGAATGGGGATTTAAATGGTTGGTCGAAACTGACCAAGTTACGGTAGCGATCTGCGGTGGCACAATGGAGTTGATCCCCGAGAAAAAGAACAAATTCAAGGCGGAGCTTCTAATGCAGCACACCTTCGGCATGGGTGTTTTCAAATTAGAAAATCCGGATAAAAAGAGCGACGAAAAGTCAGCTCAGATGGCGGGCTTTGAAAGCATGCTTAGGGCGTACGAAGTTATGGTGAACGAGAACGAGAAGGCGAGAAATTCGAATTTGGATTCTCTGTTGGCCAAACAGAAAGCCGGTGAGTTGAAGGCCGTAGTCGACGCAGCCTTCGACAAGGGAAAGTGCGGCTCGAGCAATTCGAAATAACATGGAGAAAATTAACATAGGAATAATTGGCGGCAGTGGTCTTTACCAGATGCCGGAACTTGAGAATGTGCGGGAAGTTCCCGTTGAGACGCCGTTTGGCAAACCTTCGGATGCATTTATCGTTGGCGAACTTGATGGTGTGACGGTCGCGTTTTTGCCGCGTCATGGACGCGGGCATAAGATCACGCCGACGGAACTTCCCTTCCGGGCGAACATCTACGCGATGAAAATGCTAGGCGTGGAATACATTCTGTCGGTTTCGGCGGTTGGCTCGCTACAGGAGCAATACGCACCGACGGATATGGTGATCCCCGATCAGTTCTTTGACCGAACGCGTGCCCGAGCACAGGAATCGACGTTCTTCGGCGAAGG
>JAUCQE010000492.1 GCA_030372865.1 Pyrinomonadaceae bacterium | reverse complement strand
CGTCAGATGTGTATAAGAGACAGGTTGAGATCGGCGGTATGGCTCGGAAACGGAGATTCTGAAGATGACTTAACTAGTCGTGTACAGAAACGCTATTCACAAACACACCCGCAGTGCCGCGCCAGCTGTGCCAGCTCCAATTTGCTGCTGCGGTATGGTGATGTTTGCTCATCAACAAAATAATTACCAAATGCCCGGGCGGCTGTCAATTACATTTTTTCCGGCACTTCGATCCCCATCGTGTTCAGTGCTGCCGTAAGGGCATTTCGGACCGTCTCGGTCACCGTTATCAACACGGCTCGTTTCGCGGCGTCCGGCTCCGGCAGGATCTTATGGTGATGGTAGAAAAGGTTGAAAGCCTTCGCCAGATTGAACGTGTATTTCGCCAGTATCGAAGGCTCGTTCGCATTCGCCGCCTGCTGCACCGCTTCGTCGAGCCGCGACGCGAGCATCAGCATCGCCCAGATGTCATTGCCTTGCTCGGAACCGAAAACCTCGGCGACCTTCGCGGGGTCGTTCAATTCCTGCTTAATGGCGTCGATCGACTCGCCGCGTTCCGCGAGCTTTCGGAAGATCGAGTTAGCGCGGACAGCCGAATATTGGCAAAAACAGCCGGTCTCGCCTTCGAATGAAAGTGCTTCTTTGAAGTCGAATACGATAACCGTCGTACGGGTGAATTTGAGCAGGAAGTACCGCAACGCACCGACCGCGATCTGATGGGCGATGTGCTTTTTCTCCTCGATACCAAGGTCAGGATGCCGCGATTCGACCTCGGCCAAGGCATTCTCTTCGAGCCGGTCGATCAGGTCGTCGGCCTTTACGCCGAGGCCCTTGCGGCCGCTCATCTCGATGAAGGTCCGTGAGCGGTCCTCCTCCGACAATTCGAAGCCAAGTTCCTCGGCCGCGGCCGGAGAAAGTGCGACCATTTCATACGAGAGATGGACGCTGCCTTTTTCGCCGATCTCCGGATGGATCGCCGCTACGCCTTTCTTGACGATCTCCTGCGGATACGATTGCCGCGTGTCGATGACGTTGTAGACCGTCTTGCCATGACCAAATTCGGGAGCGTCGGTCGCCGTTTCGGCAGCATCTGCCGTGGTTATCCAGACCTGTTTGCCGCCAGCGTACTCGTGGAAAGGCTTGTAATGAAAGTCCATTCCGAGTACGCCTAGCTTCCACATCTGGTAAGCGATGTCCTTGCCGGTGTAGGTGACAGTGCCGTTCGACCGGACAAGGATCTTGTCTGCCTCGTGCTCGTCGGTGCCCGAGTGCTCCTCGAATGGCATCACCCAGCAGCCGGCGTTCTTGCCCTCGGTCTCAAAATGGATCGCTCCGAGTTCCTTCATCTGCTCAAACGCCTTATTCCAGAAATGCAGGTGCAGTATCTCGGATTCGCGGGGCAGCAGGTCGTAACGGATGCCGAATCGCTCCATCGTGTCCAAGATGCATTCCACGTTTCGCGTTGCGACGTAGTCGGCGAGCACCGCGGTCTCATTCCCGCCTTCTTCGACAAGGTGCAAGACCTCGGCACGTTTCGATTTCAGCTCTTCGTTCGCCTGATATTCCTGGCCGACACGAGCGTAAAGGTCCCAGCAGTAATAATCGAAAGACTTTCCATCCTGTTTTAGCTCTTCATCGAGTTTCTTGATCGACTCAAGATCGCGGTTTTCCAGATACATGAACCCGACGACGACGTCCGCGACCTGAACGCCGGTGTTGTCGATATAGTTCTGCACCTCGACGCGTTTTCCATTCGCGCGCAAGATACGGACAAATGTGTCCCCAAGTACCGAATTTCGCACGTGGCCGATATGAGCTGCTTTGTTTGGATTGACCGACGTGTGCTCGACGCAGACCTTCTCTGAGCCACTGACCGATGCATCGAGCCGCGGAAGCGGGGAAGCGTCCAGGTTCTTAGCGAGAAACCCCGCTCGGTCGAAAAACGCGTTCAGGTAGCCCGGCCCGGCGATCTCGATCCGGTCGACAAAATCGAACTTTTCGAGCTCTGCCTTGAGTTCTTCGGCTATCGCACGCGGATTCTGTTTTTCGCCGGTCGCCTGCTTGATCAGCTTCGCAAGCTCGAACGCGATCGGGAAGGCTACGTCGCCGAGTTCGGTCTTTGGCGGCGTTTCCGAAGCTATATAGCCCGGTTCGATGTTGAATTTGGCGGCAGCGGTCTCGCGGACCTTTTCCCGCAACTGCGATTGTAGCTCTGTGATGGTCATTCGGTTTCGATCCCTAAGTACGAGATAAAACTCGAATTATAGGCTCGCAGAGGGCCAATCGCAAAAGCGGTCACTTGATCGAAACCGTCAGGGTATAAGTGGTCGCACGGCCGATATTGTCGACGCAGACCGATTGGTCGCCGCCCATTTCAACGACGTAGGAGTAAGTTGTCTCACCGCTTTCGAAGATCTGGACGTTGCCTGAACGCGAACTGACCGTGGCGGTAAAGTTCTGGCCGGGCCGTGCACCGGCCATGTAGCAGACGCGTCCGCCGGTCGAGACCTTGCCGCTGACGGTTGCTGAGGTCCGGCCCTTCGCGAAGCGGATCCGGAAATCGGAATAGGCGCTGACAGTGGCCGAAAAGATAAGAGTTGCAGAAAGTATGAGCTTTAAGGATCGCATATTGATGAATGTGAAAAATCGGATCTTACCGACTTACGCGTATCGTCTCGGTGCAACGTATCGAGCAGCCGCCGTTTTTACTTTACCGCCAGAAAAACGCTACACTTTCCCTTTATGCGTACTCTCTATTTTGACTGCTTTGCGGGTGCCAGCGGCAACATGCTCCTGGGGGCATTGTTCGGTCTCGGCGTCGACCGCGAGGAGTTTTTGAACCGGCTATCGCAACTCGGATTGTCCGGATACGAGATCGCGGTCGAAAACGTCGACCGTTCCGGGATCTCGTCGGTCCATGTCGACGTGAAAGTGCCCGAGGAAAAGGGCCATCGCCATCTTCGCCATATTCGGGAAATTATCGCCGCTTCAAGCCTTTCGGAAGGCGTGAAGGACCGGGCGGTCAGTATTTTCACCCGGCTCGCCGAGGCGGAAGCACGAGTCCATGGTATCGACGTGGAAAAGGTCCATTTTCACGAGGTCGGGGCGATGGACGCCATTATCGACATCGTCGGGGCGTGCATCGCTTTCGAAATGCTCGGCGTCGAACAATTTGCGTGTTCAAAGATCCACGTCGGCAGCGGTTTCGTGAATATGGAGCACGGTAAATTTCCGGTTCCGCCTCCCGCGGTAGCAGAGTTATTGAAAGGCAAACCGATCTATTCGACGGAGATCGAAGGCGAGCTGATAACTCCGACCGGTGCGGCGATAATCTCAACGGTATGTGACAAATACGGCCTGATACCTGAGATGTCCGTTGAAGCCACGGGCTACGGTGCCGGGACGCGGACCTACAAGGGATTTCCGAACGTCGTCAGGCTTTTGATCGGGGAGGCCGACGAGATCTCATCGAAAAAGACGATCTCGGCGGGCGGTTCGACCCAGGTCGACCAGCTCGTATTGCTCGAAACGAACGTCGACGACGTGACGCCGCAGGTTATCGGCTACGCGATGGAGCGGGCGTTCGCACTCGGAGCGCTCGATTGCTGGGTCACGCCGATCCTGATGAAAAAGAACCGACCCGCGCATTTGATATCCGTGCTTTGTCGCAGCGAGCAACGCGAAGCGATCTCAGAGATGCTTTTTACGGAGACGACCACGGTCGGCTTACGCGTCCGCACGGTTGACCGTGAAAGCCTGGAACGCGAAATCCTTGCAACGCAGACCGAGTACGGCGAGGTACGCGTTAAGGTGTCAAAATACCGCGGCAAGGTCGTAAATGCGATGCCCGAATACGATGATGTTGCGCGGATCGCAGCGCAAAAGGGAATTCCATTCAAGGCTGTTAGCGACGCCGTGATGAAGGCCATGAGCCGCTAGCTGGTCGCGGGAGCCTGAACGATATTTTATGGACGATTCAAACAATAAAGTTGACCGCGAAAAGATCGCCGCCGGCGTCAGAATGATGCTCGAGGGAATGGGTGAAGACCCGGACCGCGACGGCCTGCAGAAAACGCCCGAGCGTGTCGCAGATTTTTACGCTGAATTGACCGAAGGCATGTGGCAGGACCCAAAGGAGCACATCGTGCCTTTGCCGGGCGATTCGCACGATGAGATGGTGCTCGTTAAAGATATCTCGATCGCCTCGGTCTGCGAGCATCACCTCGCACCCTTTGTCGGCAAATGCCACATCGCTTACATCCCAAAGGACGGGCGTATTGTTGGGCTATCAAAGCTTGCCCGGATAGCAGAGATCTTCGCCCGGCGGCTTCAGGTGCAGGAACGACTGACGCAGGAGATCGCACGGACGCTGTTCGATCAGCTCGAGCCGCTCGGCGTGATGGTCGTGGTCGAGGCAGAGCATACGTGCATGACGCTTCGCGGTGTTAAAAAGCCGGGTGCGATGACGATAACTTCCGCGGTACTCGGCGGTTTCCGCAAAGACCCGCGGACGCGTGCCGAGGCGATGGCCCTGATAAAAGGCTAGTTACATTAGGCTCCCGTAATTCAAACAACACTTTAAGTTTCGCAGGCAGACAGTTGATCAAGAACATGAACAGAACAGTATTCGCCGCATTTTTGCTCCTCGCTCTCCTGTTTCCAAACCTGGCCCTCGCTCAGGACCTTTCCGCCAAACTCGACGGCGAAAGGATCCGGCAGCGGGTCATCAAGCTCTCCGCCGATGATTTTGAAGGCCGCGGGCCCGGCACTGCCGGCGGTAAGCGCGCCGCACAGTACATCGCCGACGAGATGAAAGCGGTCGGCATAAAGCCCGGCAACGGCAAAAGCTATTTCCAAAACGTCGGTCTTGTAGGCGTAAAGGCCGACCCGAATACTTCGCTGCGGGTTTCAAAAGGCGGTGCGGAAGCGAGTTTCAAATTCGCTGACGAGTTTGTTGCAACGACGAGCGCGCAGACCGAGAACGTCTCGGTCGACGCTGAACTCGTGTTTGTCGGCTATGGTGTGGACGCTCCGTTGTACAACTGGAACGACTACAGCGGCCCGGCCGAAGATTATCGCGGCAAAGTGTTAATGATAATGGTCAACGATCCGCCCGCGACCGACGCGGAACCGAACCTTTTCGGCGGCAAAGCCCTGACGTATTACGGCCGCTGGACCTACAAATACGAAGAGGCCGCCCGCCGCGGTGCCGCCGGCGTTGTCCTGATCCACACCGACCAATCTGCAGGGTACGGCTGGAACGTCGTCCGCACTTCGAATGGCTCTTGGCGGTACGAGATAGCGCGGTCCAAAGACGATAAAACGCCGTTCCTGCCCGTAAAGGGTTGGGCGACGCAGGATGCATCAGCTCGGATCTTGAAGCTCGCCGGCCTGAATATTGAGACCCTGGCAAAGCGGGCGCAGACCCGAGGCTTCAAGCCCGTAAAGACCGGGCTGAACGTCAAACTCGACCTCAAGAGTGAACTTCAGCGATTCGATTCGCCTAATGTCGTAGGCATGATCGAGGGAAGCGACTCGAAGTTGAAGAAAGAGTACGTTCTTTACACCTCGCATTGGGACCACCTCGGTATCGGCGAGCCGAACGCGAACGGTGACAAGATCTACAACGGTGCGTATGACAACGCCTCGGGTGTCTCTTCTGTGCTCGAGATCGGAGCCGCGATTGCCAAAATGCCGAAGAAGGAGCGGCCGAAGCGGTCGATCTATTTCCTATTCCCGACCGCCGAGGAGCAGGGCTTGCTCGGTGCAGAATACTTCGCACAGTTTCCTCTGATCCCGCTCAGCAAGATCGCCGGCAACGTGAATATCGACGGCGTGAACTTCTTCGGCAGGGTCAAGGACTTTTCGGCATTGGGAGCTGAACGCTCGACCATGGAGACGATCGTCACCGAGGTTGCATCTGAGCGAAAGCTGACGCTTGAGGGAGATATGAGGCCCGAGCAGGGGTTCTTTTTCCGTTCCGACCATTTCCCGTTTGCAAAGGTCGGTGTGCCGGCGATCTCGCTGCGTCACGG
>JAUCQE010000491.1 GCA_030372865.1 Pyrinomonadaceae bacterium | reverse complement strand
TGCTTCGCCTCTTCGCTGGCGAACTGGAGGAACGCACGTACCCGATAGTCGTCCTGGTCGAGCGACGGACGGACGTGGTCGAGCACGAATGGAAGAATGAACTCCTCGACCAAACCGAAAATGCACAGATAGGCATGGCCGCGTATCTGGTTCAGGGTGCGTTTCTCGTCATCGCTCAGGAAGCCGAGGCCGTAAACGCGAGCCAAAGATTCCGGCATTAACCGGCGCGAAAGATCGAGTTTCTTATCGCCGCCGATAATGTCCTCAATCGACCAATTCACCCTCCGCGATGCGACGATGGTCTCGCGGTAGTCATACTTTGGGATCTGGGATGATCGGTCATTCTTTACAATTGCATCTAACATTTTGGATATCTCCTTATTCAATAATTACTGCAGTGGTCCGAGGCCGTTTTACTTGCCGATATAAAGAAAACTTCCCTGGTTCGTGTCAATTAGTTCATGTGGTCCTTGCCGGCCGCCACATCGGAAAGAGCGGCGGCGCCGAAGCCGCCTGGATGGTTCCTGTAACTTCGAATCCGAATCGTTGGTACAACGGAATATTCCGCGGGTTCGAGGACTCGAGATACGCGGGCAGGCCTTCGCGATCGACGTGTTCAAGTGCATGCCGCATCAGCATTGCCCCGATTCCCTGTCCCTGAAAATGCGTCTCGACGCCTATCATCGGCAGATACCAGTGCTCCGCCGCCGGATGAGCTTCACCCATTGCTTCGAACACCGCAAAGACCTCGGCCTGCCGCTCTTCGGGCACGGAATCCAGGACAAGAGAAACCAGACGCTCATCGTCCGGCCCGACTCCCGGCGGAAGCCAAAGTGCAGCGCCGTTTTGCTTTGCCGTTATGAAGGCCGTCTCGCTTTCGAAAGAGCGGCCGGCGAATGCATTGACGAACATCGGGAACCATCTCAGATAATCCGCTGCGTCGGGATACATCCAACGGGCGACGGGATCGGTACTGAAACCCATTGTCACCACGGCGATGGCAGTAGCTGCCACTTGCCGTTCAACCGGCACGACCGCACGCAGTAAGCCCGGCGGAACCTTGATCTGTTCTTTCGTAATTTCTTCGTAAACCATAAATCCCTCATCTTGTGGCCTGTTGGCCGGTCACTGTTTGATCAACTTGCCATTTTTGATCGACGCCTTTTCCGAGCCGCTCAGGCGAACTCGGCCAATGCCGACGACTTCTACCTCGCAACTGCTGCATATACTCGCGATCGTCGAGTTTGCGTCGATCCAGGTGTTGCGCGTCGTCCCGCCGTCGTGGACCTTTACTTCGTAACGCTTGCCATCTTCATTGCGGAGGTCTGCGGCGGATACGCTGATCGCTGCGGCGGTAAGAAGGAATGCTGAAAAGATCGCTTTTAAGTTGTCTTTCATATTTATCCTTCCCGTCC
>JAUCQE010000490.1 GCA_030372865.1 Pyrinomonadaceae bacterium | reverse complement strand
TATTTACGAGGGTAAGGACGCTTGCCTGCAGCGAACCCTAAGACTCGTTGCTGGCGCCTTTGCCGGCGAGTTTTCGCTGGCGTTCGAAATGATCGAAAATCTCACGTGCGGCCATCGCACCGACGATCCGTTTGAGGTCGTCGAATGCGGCGGCCGCTATTCTTTCGATCGAGCCGAACTCTTTCAAGAGCTTCATCTTCCGCTTGTCTCCGATGCCGGGAATGGCCGATAGCTCTGATGTGAAATCGCGTTTCTCGCGCCGCTTTCGGTGAAACTCGACGGCGGTCTTGTGCGTCTCTTCGCGGATGTTAAGCACCAGGCGGAACGCAAGCGAGTTGCGATCAAAAGGGATCGGGCGATCCTCGCGGCCGTGGACGAGAAGGTGCGAGATCTCGGTGTGTTTCTTCGGCGGCTTAACCAGGCCGACGAGCATGATCTGCTCGAGGTCGAGCATCTGCATTGCTGCCGCGGCGGCGGATAGCTGTCCTTTGCCGCCGTCGATAAAGATAAGCTCGGGAAGCCTGCCGCCTTCGTCCATAATTCTCCGATAGCGGCGGAAGACGGCCTCATGCATCGAGGCGAAATCGTTTGCGCCGTCGACGGTCTTAATGATGAAGCGGCGGTATTCGTTCTTAGCAGGCTTGCCGTTCTCGAATACGACGATGCCGGCGACGTTTTCTGCCCCCTGGATGTTCGAGATGTCGAAGGACTCGATCCGCTCGGGGAAATACGATAGTTCGAGGATCTCCTGCAGTTCGCCAAGGACCTTTTCCGAATTTGGTTTGAGCACGCGGAAGCGCTGTTCGAACGCGACCTTTGCATTCGTTTCGACAAGGGCAACGAGGTCGCGTTTCCGGCCGCGTTTCGGGTCGAGAATGCGGACGCGGCGGCCGCGGCGTTCGGTCAGGAGTTTTTCCAGCGTCTCGCGGTCTTCGAAGTCGTGCGGCACGTGGATCTCAAGCGGCACGTAGTCTGTCGAATAATACTGGACGAGAACCTCGCCAAGGAACTCTGCCGGGTCAAACTCGCCGTCCTCGGGCAGGTCTTCCCAAAAGAACTCGCGGCGCCCGACGATGCGGCCCTCGCGCATTGTAAACAGTTGCAGCGCAAGACGCTGCTTCTCGCGGTAGAACCCGAAAATGTCGATATCGCTGTCGGCGGTCACGGCCATTTTCTGCTGGTCGCTGAGTTGGAGAACGGTTCGGTGCAGGTCGCGGTATTTTGCGGCGAGCTCGAACTTGTTCTCTTCGGCGTACTTCCACATTCGGCGCTCGAGGTCGGCGGCGAGTTCTTTGTTCTTGCCTTCGAGCAGGGTCTTTACGTCGCGGGCGGCCTCAAGGTATTCGTCCTGCGTGCAGAGGCCTTTGACGCAAGGGCCGAGGCAGCGTTTGAGATGGTATTCGAGGCATGGACGCGGCAAACGGCCGTCGATCTCGATGTCGCACGTGCGAAGTTGAAAGGTCCGGTTGATCAGGTTCAGCGTCTTGCGGGCGAGCGTTACCGGCAGGAACGGGCCGAAGTAGCTGCCGCCGTCCTTCACGACCTTACGCGTGAGCACCACCTTAGGAAACGGCTCGTTCGTGAACTTGAGATGCGGGTACTGCTTGTCGTCCTTGAGCATTATGTTGAAGCGGGGTTTGTGCTTCTTGATGAGATTTGCTTCAAGGACAAGGGCCTCGACCTCGTTATCGACGACGATAAATTCAAAATCGGCGATCTGTTTTACGAGCCGCTGGGTCTTGTAATCGTGGTTGCGGCTGGACTGGAAATACGACCGGACGCGGTTGCGAAGATTTTTCGCCTTGCCGACATAGATGATCTTGCCCGCAGCGTTCCGGTGAACGTATATGCCGGCCGATGTCGGCAGGTTCTTTAACTTTTCCGCGATGGTCATTATCATTTATGTTACCGCAACGCGATGATAAAGTTACACGTCGGAAACGATGCCGATGGTACGGCCGTTGACATTCCGATAACTACGCCGTAAAAAGAGAATTCGAGGTGCGACCATGACGCACATGACCGCTCATTACTGACAAATGGAGACACTGGTAACCAGCTCTGCAGAAGAAGCCGCCCGGATCATTAAAGCGGGCGGCGTTGTTGCTTTTCCGACCGAGACGGTGTTTGGCCTCGGTGCGAATGTGTTCGATGAAGAGGCGATACAAAAGATCTTCGCAGCAAAGCAGCGGCCCGGCGACAACCCGCTGATCGCACACATCGGCGACATCAGCGAGATCGGGCAGTTGGCGGAATCGGTGCCGGAATGTGCCGTTAGGCTCATCAAATCATTCTTCCCCGGGCCGCTGACCATTGTGTTGAAGAAACGGCCTGAGATCTCGCCGCTGGCCACGGCCGGGCTCGATTCGATCGGAATTAGAATGCCGGGCCATGCATTGGCCCATGAGTTCCTGACGGCCTGCGGTGTGCCGGTCGTTGCCCCTTCGGCAAACATCTCGGGGAAACCGAGTCCGACGACGTGGCGAGCAGTTTATGAAGACCTCGGCGGCCGGATCGACTGCATTTTGCAGGGCGAGGCAACCGAGATCGGCCTCGAATCAACGGTGGTCGATTGTACGGCTGAACCGCCCGAGGTGCTCCGGCTCGGAGCCGTGACCCTTGACGACCTGAGGCAGGTCGTTCCTGAGATGACCCTGTATCTTACAGAGTCCGACAATGCACCGCGAAGCCCGGGAATGAAGCACCGGCATTATTCGCCGAGGGCGACCGTCGTCATTACTGACGGCGTATTCAAGGGATCGGGGAGCAACGTCGGCTATATAGGTCTCGATAAGCCAGAACTGGATTTTACCCACTCGTTCATCGCAACATCCGTCGAGGATTATGGGAAAAATGTTTTCGAGTTTTTTCGTGAATGCGACCGCCGCGACATAGCACTCATTTACTGCCAGCGAGTCCCGGACGATGGGCTCGGGGCAGCATTGAT
>JAUCQE010000489.1 GCA_030372865.1 Pyrinomonadaceae bacterium | reverse complement strand
CCATGAAAGCTACCGATGCATCGATATTTCTCGGCCGCGGACGCACGTACATGAACTTGAAGTCGTTCGACCGGTCGGTCACGGATTTCGACCGTGCGATCGAACTGAACCCGAAGGAATCGGCAGCATTCGTCAACCGGGCAATTTCTTTTGAGCGTTTGGGTGAAAGGGAAAAGGCCGTCGCTGACTACCGCAAGGCTGTCGAACTCGACGCGGACAACGACACCGCAAAGGCAAGCCTGAAACGGCTCGAGGACGAGATCGCGAAAGAAGAGGCTGAAAAGGCAGCCGCGGCAAGGGCGGCAGCGCGGCCTGCGGTCTTTGATGCCGGAACGATCAACCCGATGACGGCTGAGAAGATGTCGATGCCGGCTTACTCAGCTTCGGCGCTGAAAGCCAATATCGAAGGACGGGTTAACGTCGAAGTCGAGATCGATGAAACAGGAAAGGTCGTAAAGGCAGAGGCGGTCTCGGGCCACCAGATGCTTCGAACATCGGCGGAAGATGCCGCGCGCAAGACGAAATTCAAACCATTCTTGTGGGACGGCACGCCGATCAAGGCAAAGGGAGTGATCGTCTACAACTTCACACGAAAAAGTGAGTGATGAAGATGACTTGCTGGAGACTTAAAAAGGGTGCCGTGTTGGCACCCTTTTCTTTTTTAGTATCCGCTGGTGACCGTGCTGGTCTTTATCCCGCTTGCTTCCTGTGCGATCTTCACCCCGACGCTTGCTCCGATTCTCGTGGCCCCGGCCTCGAACATCGCCCTTGCGTCGTCAATTCCCTTTACGCCGCCCGACGCTTTCACGCCCAACGCAGATCCCACCGTCCGCCGCATAAGGGAGACATCATGCGCAGTCGCTCCGCCTTTCGAAAATCCGGTTGACGTCTTCACAAAATCAGCACCCGCGTTTTTCGACGCGACGCATGCCGCGACCTTTTCCTCGTCCGTAAGCAAAGCCGTTTCGATAATCACCTTGCAAAGTACGCTGTTCTCATGCGCGGCTTCGGCGACGGCTCGAATATCGTCTTCGACCAGGCAGATATCGCCCGATTTCAACGCTCCGACATTGATCACCATGTCGACCTCGCGGGCACCGTTAAAGATCGCCCGTCGAGCCTCGTAGGCCTTCACGTCCGGGAGCGTTGCGCCAAGCGGAAATCCGATCACGGTGCAAACGGGCACTCCGCTTCCCTTTAAGATATCGGCCGCAGTTTTCACCCACGTCGGGTTTACGCACACTGACGCAAAACCGTACTGCGCCGCCTCCTCGCAAAGCTTGCGAATATCCGCCTCCGACGCTTCGGGCTTCAGCAGCGTGTGGTCGATCAAGCTCGCCCAATCATGTGCCGTCGCTGTCTCGCCCAGGACGATACCGATTCGCTCGGCACCCGCGTCAACTATCCTCTCGACATCTGCCCGGCAGAAGGTCGGGCACGAATCGTCGCCTAATCGCGAAAGCACAAGGTCGGTTATCTGGTCGACCAGCTTCTGGTAATTGCCGTTGTCCATACTAATAGCGTCGGTCTATCGCCGGTATTGGCGATCGATGTCGCCGATCTTTCCCACACGCTTCTTATGGCGTTCTTCTGTTAACTCACTCGAGAGAAATGCTTCAACGATCTGCCTGATCTCGTCCGGCGAATTTTGGCCGCTTCCGAGCGTCAACAGATTTGCTCCGTTATGCTCGCGCGCGTTCTTTGCGAGGACAGTCGAATAGCACGCCGCCGCCCGAACGCCCGGAACTTTATTAGCCGCCATCGCGCTCCCGATCCCCGCGCCGTCGACGACGATGCCGACCTCCACGTGCCCGGCACCGACCGCCTGTGCGACCGCCTGTGCAAAATCCGGATAATCGACAGCATCCTTCGAGTTCGTCCCGAAATCCCGCACCTTCAGCCCGTGATCACCGAGAAATCCCTTCAGCATTTCCTTCGTCTCAAACCCGCCGTGATCTGCCCCGATCGCGATGCTCTTTACCTTTATTGTGCTCTGACGCGGTTCCTTCGTAACCAGCGTGTGGCCGCGTTCAGCGATCAGGTCCCGTGCTAACGGAGTAAACTTTGCATCGGCCGCAACACGTATCCGCGAGCCCGGCTCGAGTCCGCGAATGTCGTCCTCGGTGATCAACGACTTTGCGGATTCGTCCCGGTCGATCTCCCTTTCAAATTTATCTTTGAGCGAATTGACAACCACGTGCTCGACGGGATTTGCGACGCTCGGCTGAACGCTGTCGGGAGATTCTTGCGGGAAACCTGCGAGCACTTCTCTTACAAGTGCTCTAACGCGTTCCCGGGTCTCGTCATTTGTTGAGGACATAAATTCGGGGCTCGTTCAGCCCAAAAATTCAAAAGCTTGATAAAGGGCCGGTAGTTGAATAATATTGCTAAAGTTCCAACCGTTCAAATTCACAAAATTATGTCAACTGAGTCGTCAGCGAACTCCTTATCGGAATTTGGTAATCCGAACCTTGAGATCTTCTATTCTGAAGACGCGATCCGCGAGCGCATCCGCGAGATGGGGCGGCAGATATCGGCCGATTACCGAGGAATGGACCTGGTCCTTGTCGGTGTCCTGAAAGGTTCGTGCATCTTTCTTGCGGACCTGATGCGCGAGATCGACCTGCCGCTGACGATCGATTTTATGTCGGTGTCGAGTTACAAGGACGGGACAACTTCATCCGGCGATGTAGAAATACTAAAGGATCTCAGCAACCCGATCCGCGATAAGGACGTGTTGGTCGTCGAGGATATCGTCGATACGGGATTGACCCTGACGCGGCTTTTGGAGCTTTTGGGAAGCCGCGGGGCCCGTTCGATAAAGCTCGCAAGCTTTCTCGACAAGCCTGAGCCCCGGATAAATAAAGACCTGGAGATACACTACGTCGGCTTTACGGTACCGAACAAGTTCGTCGTCGGATACGGGCTCGACGCCGCCGGCCGCTACCGTAATCTGCCGTTTGTCGGCGTGGTCAAAGACCCGTCAAAGGCCTAGACCGACGGATCGAACCGCCGCCGGCTGGCCCAAAGGCCTTTGAAAAGAAAGAAAAGGGCGACGATGTGGAACCCGAAAGAGAAGAAATCTTTGAATCCGAGAACGATCATCGCATCCACTACATAAAGAAAGATGCCGAACGCGAAAATCCGATCTCGCCCCGCACGGGCGTAATATCCGAAAGCGGCAAAAACGCCGGCGATCGCCAGATTGAACGCAAGCCCGATCGCGTTTACCGGGGCAAGCGAGTTTTCCCGCAATACTGCATCGACCCACCTGGTCGCACCCAGGCCGAATAATGCGTTTTGTGTACCGCTGAATGTCACCAGCAGGCTGTTGACCACTGAAAACGCGGCGATCCAAAAGAACCAGTCTGCTCCCCGCCGCATATCGTGAATGTGTGTGAAGATCGTGGGCGAAGCTTGTACCGTTGTAGCCATCTGAACAACCTCCGAATTTGATCTGTTGAAAGCGCCTGCATCATATCACAATATCGGTAACTTTATGCGTTAAATGTGCTTTCGGGGTTTGATGCTGACCCCGAAGAAGAACTTTCACCAGGCAGCAAAAACCCCCGCTCGGCAATTGACCATCGCGTTCGATTCCCGTATACTCTTGTCTTTTCGGCCACATGCCGATTTCTCGCCTTCCGGGCGAAGGAGACGTACTAGTAATGAGTTACGCAATTATCAAGACAGGCGGCAAACAGTTCGCTGTCGAAGCAGGCCAGGTCGTCCGTGTTCCGAGCATCGCTGAAGATGCAGGTGCGAAGGTTGAGATACCGGCTTTGGTGCTGGGTGCCGGCAAAGACGCAAAGGTCGCAGGCGACGCAACGGTTTCTGCAACGGTCGTCAGCCACGGCCGCGGCGAAAAGGTCATCGTCTTCAAAAAGAAGCGCCGCAAACAGTACAAGCGCAAACAGGGCCATCGACAGGGCTACACTGAGATTCAGATAGAAAAGATCTAGGAGGGTTCCGTGGCGGCAGCCGTTTAGATTTCGGTCGCTGCAGGCGTAGGAATACAAAGAGTTATGGCACATAAGAAAGGTGTAGGTTCATCACGAAACGGCCGCGATTCAGCGGCACAGCGACTTGGCCTTAAGAAGTTCGGCGGCGAGCACGTACTCGGCGGAAACATCCTTGCCCGTCAGCGTGGCACGAAGTGGAAGCCCGGCAACAACGTGGGCCGCGGCAAAGACGACACGCTGTTCTCGTTGATCGAAGGATTCGTCAAGTTTGAGGACAAGGGTCGCAAGGGCAAGTTCATCAGCGTCTACGCTGCAGGAGCAGCAGAGCTCGGCTAGTACCGACAACCTGTTTTTGTGAAAAGAGCACATCAGATCGATGTGCTCTTTTCGCATTTTAGATGGAAATTTTGCACTCAGTTTCTACGTTTCAATAAAAAGATCGAGAATTTTTTAGTGGATTCTCGTCGTCGAAAGATCGATTTCCACAGCAGTTCATTTTCGCCGGCAAGCGAGCGGCATCACTGCAACTATTCTGCGTAAATACAGTTCCGGCGTTCTCCACAATTCATCCACAGGATTCCCACAGGAATATACACAGACCCTTCCACAGGACGGTCATCCTGCACCCGTCTGAAGACGCAAATACCTAAAGTACTTTCTACTTGACTGCGCAAAAATCGGGTGTATATTAGCTTACATAGTCAGATTGCTTACGGGCATTTTGACCGGCACCGGGAGGTGGAACGGATGTGGTGACGCACCGTTCGGAGACAGAAGGAGCGGAAAGCCGCTGTCTTGGACGCCCGGGCCGAAGCCGAAAGGCTTGCTAGGCTGGCATCGCCAGCTGAGTCATCCGGATAAAAACGGATGACGCCTGACGGACCTGATCAGCCGAAAGGTGCTAAGTCGCTCGCGTCGAAAGACGCTGAGCCTCGTTGCCGGAGACGTAACCGGCGGTGGAGGAAAAGCCACCACAACAAAAACCTAACGGCACCATCCGAGAGATCGGTACAACTTGTGAAAACAACTTGGGTGCTGACCGGAGCGTCGCTCCCCGCAGAGCGGCTTCGGGATAAAAAATAGCGAATCAGGCGTGTACATGACTGATTCGCAACCTTTCGAAGCACTTCGGTGTTCTAAAGGATAACGAAAGCGTCGTTTTCGATTCGTCGAAGCCGACGCTTTCGTTCTTTTGCCTTGCCGCCGCATCGCCGCTACAGTTGTCTTCTCCGCAAAACGTTTTGAACTCAGTGCCTTAGCCGTTAGAATAGGAACTCGTGTTCATAGATAGAGTAAAGATCCGCGTGAAGGCCGGCGACGGCGGCAACGGCGTTACGGCATTTCGCCGCGAGAAGTTCGTGCCCCGCGGCGGGCCGTCCGGCGGCGACGGCGGAAATGGCGGCAGCGTCTGGATGGAATCCGACGAAGGCTTCAACACGCTGCTGCACCTTAGATACAACCCGGAGCATAAAGCCGAACGCGGCCGCCACGGCGAAGGCTCCAACCGTCATGGCAAGGAAGGCTCCGACCTGACGGTCAAGGTTCCGGTCGGAACTCAGGTCCTTGATGCCGAGACCAACGACCTCCTATTCGATTTCACCGAGCCGGGCCAGAAGTTTCTCGCGGCAAAGGGCGGAAAGGGCGGCTGGGGCAACGCACATTTTGCGACACCCACACGCCGGGCCCCGAAATTTCACTACACCGGCCGTCCCGGACAGGAACGCGAACTCCAGCTCGAACTTAAATTGATCGCAGATGTCGGGCTCGTCGGCTATCCGAATGCCGGCAAATCGACTCTGATCAGCGTAATATCAGCCGCCAAGCCGAAGATCGCGGATTACCCGTTCACCACTCTCGAGCCGAACCTCGGCGTCGTGGATATCGGTGACTACAAAACATTCGTGGTCGCTGACATTCCCGGGCTAATCGAAGGAGCTTCCGAGGGTGCAGGGCTTGGCGACCGGTTTCTAAGGCACGTCGAGCGGACGAAGCTGATCCTGCATCTCGTCGATGTTTCTTCCATTTCAGGCCGCGATCCGGTCGATGATTATCACGTCATTAACCGCGAACTCGCGAACTACAGCAGCGACCTCGCCGAGCGGCCGCAGATCGTCGTCGCGACCAAGATCGACGCCATTGATGACCCGGAACGAATCGAGAGGCTCAAAGACGCCGCAAAAGCGGACAGCCGGGAGTTTCTGCAGATTTCTTCGGTAGCAAACACGGGTGTCAAGGAATTGATCCGAGTCGTTGCCAACACTCTCGCTTCGATCCAACCGCCGATCGACCTTTCGGAATCGGAGAGCGCTGCGGTATGACGCGAAAGCGGATCGCATTTTACGGCGGCTCGTTCGATCCGGTGCATCTCGGGCATCTCGCCATTGCCGACCAGCTGATCGGGATGTTCGAACTGGATGAGTTCGTTTTCATTCCCGCGTTCCATGCCCCGCACAAACCCGACCTGAAGCCGACATCCGCGATCCACCGCTATGCGATGCTCGC
>JAUCQE010000488.1 GCA_030372865.1 Pyrinomonadaceae bacterium | reverse complement strand
TGCTTCGGGCTAGTAATGTGCTGGTGAATAGGTAAGAGGATGCCGGCTGGCAAAAATGACCCGAAACACTAGGATAATATATGACGCCCGTAACCGCAACTATTACCCTTCGTTATGCCGAAATAAGGAAATGGTTATAAATATGAAGGGCGGCTTTTACGCCGCCCTTCATTTGCCTGGTGGTCAATTAAAAGCAATTCGAGGCGCCGTGTCGTCGAGCCTCGAACGAAAGGTCGTCGATCCGACATCTATCTCAACTATGATCGGTTGATCGCCTATCCCGGCGAAACCCTGTGTCACTGTGAAATCGACCGTTTGCACACCGGGTTCAACCACCACCGCCCCAGTTAGAACGTTGGTCGGGAAGATCACGAGACTCCCGATCCGAATCCTAAAATTCGATGCTCCGGCGTTTTCGACACCGGTCATTCTCAAGCGAAGCCGTGACGGAACACGCCGGCCGCCGCGAAGTTGGATCGTGAATGTGTTGAACGGTTCGGTGGTAGGTACACGGTTCGTTACGTTGGTAACCTGCGCTCGGCCACCGGGGCCAATGACTGACGAGAATATATCCGGCCTTGTGGGAACGACAACGGCTTTACCCTTAAAGTAATTACCGCCCACGTTCACAACCATATCGAATTCGGTACCCGCGACGGCAGAATTCAGTCCCGGAGGTACGACGAGAAGGATCTGTCGGCGGCTTACCGACTTTATTCCGCAGGCGACGCCATTGATACTGACCGAAACGCCGCTTAATTCGATCGGCAGCGTGAAACGCCGATTAAGTGATCCGACCGCTGTTCGAGCGACGACAGGTTCATCAAGGCCAGTGTCAAAGTTGAGGTATGCCAACATGCCCGGCGAAATTCCAAAGACCGCCGGCGGCGTGGTCGGTGTAGGCGTCGGTGTGGGTGTCGGCGAACCCGTTGGCGACGGGGACGGACTCGGCGTTGGCGTCGGAGTAGGCGTCGGCGTCGCGGTCGGGGTAGGTGTCGGACTCGGCGTCGGGACAACGGTCGGAGACACGGCCTGTTTCGAGGCACCCGTGGCAAAATTATAGGACGCGGTCGTCCTGTTCACCTGTTCCGGAGTGTACAGATAATAAGCTTCCGACTGCCCGTCGAAATTACCGGTGCCCAGTTCCGAGATCGCCATGTTGAAAGCTATACGATTCGACCGTTCACTCGGGATCGGCTGACTCGACGCGAGAAACGTGCTGGGGACCGGGAACTTTGCCAGACGGGTAAACCGAGCGTTTGCCGGCGTTGCGTCGAGGTCATACGAATACAATTGCGGCGGACGAAAATCGAGCGGGTTAAGCCCGTCGTTTTCGTTTGTCGGCATAACGCCCGCTGACGTGATGTTCATTCGGGTCTGGATCAAAAGTGTCGTCGCGGTGCCTGAGCCATCGTAATCCGTAAAGCCGGGATAACGCTGTACGTCGCCGCCCTGTGCCTCCGAATCCGAATTGCTGCGCGGTGCAACTCGGCGGATGACCGGCGTTGTCGGGTTCTGCAAATCGTAAACGAACAAAGCGAACGCCGTTTGGTTCGTGCCGCTATGTTCGTTTGCAAGGTCGGCATACGAGTCGAACGCGACATACCGGCCGTCTCGGCTCATCCTGCGGCCTAGGTCGAGCATGTTCACGACATCGCCCGGATTTGTTGGCGTAGTAACCGTCAACTGGCGTCGGATTCCGGTTGGCTCTCCTGCGGCAGAAAGATCGGATATGAAGATCTCCTCGTTCCGACTACTCTCGGGATTGTTGCCGCCCGTCATTCCAATTATCGGGTTATCACCGGTACTGGCGAACACGACCCGTGTCCCGTCTCCGGAAATCGTAGGATTCTTATTATAGATCGGGTTTGTGATCGGTCCTCGCGGCGTTTGAGTGACTTGGCTGACCGTCGCACTCCCGCGGACGTAAGTGAAAATCTCGTCGTTATCCGCGTCAGGGAATGGATTTCCGCCGGTCACAAGATCGCGGGTAGAAACAAAAGCAATTACGTTTCCGTCATCACTAATACTCGCATCGTGATTGTCATCAGCAATGAACGGCCCAGTGAACGCTGTTCCCGGGATCGGCAGGCGGCTCGGATCGGTATTCGTAACTCGCGTAAACGACCCGCCGTTGAGGTTTACGAACGCGATCTCTTCACCTGTCGTCAGGTCTGCGGCCGGATAAGCCGGGATCTCGTAAAGCCACATCTCGAGATTACCGTCGTCCTGCAGCGGATTGTAAGCGGGCGTCGGAGTCGGCGTGGGGGAGCCGGTGGGACTAGGTGACGGACTCGGTGTCGGTGTCGGCGACGTGAAGGCGTTGCCGTCGAAATCGCTGGGATTCGTGGAATCCGGCTGCGCCGGGCGTGACGTTGTTGCGTTGGAACTGAACGCTATCCATCGCCCATCGTTGCTGATGACGGGTCGAACGTTCGCTACTTCAACACGGATGTTGTTGAATGTGGCGGACAGGTTCGGATTGAAGAGAACGCTCTTCGTGTTCGTGATCTGGAAGATCTGCCGTTGAGCGTAGTCGAACAAAAAGATCTCGCGATTTCCGTCGGCATTTCGCGGGTTGACGGTCGCGACGTTGCCCCTTGACTCGAATACTACAAAGCGGCCGTTGCCGCTCATACTAGTAGCAAACGATTCTGCTGCCGAGTTTGTGATCTGGCCGACCAACGAATCGACCTGTCCCGATACAACGGTATAGGATATAAACAAAAAAAGGCTGAAAAAACCTAAAATAACGCGAAGCTTCACTGACTCCTCCATGCCCGGGCAAGATCAGACAAAATACAAAATGAGACGCAATTATTCGAAACTAGCACAAAGTATTGCATTTTAAAGATTAAGCCTACGTTCTGCAAGCAAGTACGAACTTAATTGTTGGGCCGCTCAAATGAACAAGAGCTACGATGCGGGCAGATTACGAAAGGTTTGTTGTTTAACAGGCGTAAACTATCGGCTAAAATAGGCTTGGCCGCGATAACCCGATCAAATGCAAAATAACCCGACTTCAATAATGATCGTCGTTGGAGAACCGTCTGGAGACGCTCACGCTGCCAAACTCGTTCGCGAGTTGCGCGCCAGAACCGAGCCCGAACGGACCATTGAGATCTTCGGGTCAACCGGGCCGCAACTGCGGGAAGCCGGAGTTGAGACGATCGTCAGTGCAGACGACCTGGCGATCGTGGGTGTTCCGGAGATCGCCCGTGCTCTTCCCGTCTTCTGGAACGCATTTAAGCGGTTGAAAGCGGAGGCAAAGCGACGCCGACCGGATGTTGTCATCCTCGTCGATTTTCCTGAGTTCAACTTAAAGCTTGCTCGGTCGCTGAAGAAACTCGGATTACGCGTTGTTTACTACATATCTCCGCAACTCTGGGCGTGGCGACGGTACCGTGTCCGTACGATAAAACGCGATGTTGACCTGTTGCTTGCCATCTTGCCGTTCGAAAAGGATTGGTATTCAATCCGCGGCGTTGACCATGTGGAATATGTCGGCAGCCCGCTAGCGAGGGAAGTGAAGCCGAAACTGGACCGCGAAACTTTCTGCCGTTCTCATGGCCTCAATGCTTCACGTCCGATGATCGCTCTTCTACCAGGCAGCCGTCGGACCGAGATAACGCGCCATCTGCCGATAATGCTCGAAGCTGCATCGAAACTCCTGATACCAATGCCGGAAGTTCAGTTTGTGATCGCGTTGTCCGAGAATCGGTCAGCTTCAGAAGTTGACACGGCATTCGAAGCAGCCGGCATAGTTAAAAGACAAAAAGCCGCGTTCACAACCGTTAAGAACGAGACATTCGACGCCTTGGCTGCCGCCGATGCTGCTGCCGTTTGCAGCGGGACCGCGACTTTGGAGGCCGGCATCATTCAGACGCCCATGGTCGTTATTTACAAAGGTTCCGCGTTGAACTATCGGCTTTTGATGCCGCTGATAGACGTTGAACATTTTGGATTGGTGAACCTGATAGCGGGTGAGCGGCTTGCGACAGAACTGATCCAAAATGACCTAACGCCGGAAAAACTCGCTGCGGAGTTGGAGCGGCTTCTTGAACCAAAGGTGAATCAAGAAATGCGGGGAAAACTGAAGTTAGTTAGTGAAAGGCTTGGTAGCGGTGGTGCCTCGGGGAGGGCGGCTGATGCAATATTGAGGCTGCTTCGGAATTAAGCAAGGGCCAGACTTCGAGCGATTTGATCGCCGTCTAATCTGCTTTTGACCCGGTTTCTCGGGATCGAGAGGCGGATCTCCCAAGCTTCCGCATTACCGCATTTTGGCGTTTGTAATCCTGTATCGGCTGAACAGGGGTTCCGGCCCAAACACCTTTCTTAACTATTTTTCCCGGGAATACGGCCGATCGGGCACCGATGATCGCCCCGCTTTCGATTCGTACGTGGTCCGCGATCCCTACCTGGCCTCCTATCACGCAGTCATCGCCGATCACCGCACTGCCGGAAATGCCCGTTTCTGACGCGATAACGCATCGTTTACCGATATGGACGTTGTGAGCGACTTGAACAAGATTATCGATCTTCGTTCCCGCCCCGATACGCGTTTCACCCAACGCGCCGCGGTCGACACAACTATTTGCGCCGATCTCGACCGCGTCCTCTATCACGACGGTTCCGATCTGCGGGAATTTCAAATGCTCTCCGGTTTCATCTCGGACGAATCCAAATCCCTCCGAGCCGATCACGACCCCGGTTTGTAGTAACACTTTGTTGCCCACCGAGCAGCCGTCTTCGACAAATACGTTCGGATGCAGGACGCAGTCGGACCCGATCGAAACACGGTCGCCAATTTTTGCACCCGCCCGCAGTTGCGTGTTGTCGCCGATCACCGACCCCTCGCCGACACACGCGAACGCACCGATAAATACACCGTTGCCGAATACGGCATCATCTGCGATCACTGCGGTCGGATGTATCTGTGGTTCACG
Source organism: Pyrinomonadaceae bacterium (assembly GCA_030372865.1). Lineage (GTDB taxonomy): Bacteria > Acidobacteriota > Blastocatellia > Pyrinomonadales > Pyrinomonadaceae > OLB17. Next base: position 5,443 of record JAUCQE010000488.1, on the reverse strand, counting down.
TGCTTTAGGCGGATTCAAAAGCGATGCGGCCTTCGCGAATGCGAGCTTTGGATTGCCAGAACGAATTATAACGGGCGGCCTGACCGGCCATGGTTCACCAGCCCAGTCGGGCGGGACGATCACGCACGAAGCATTTCCTGTGTATTGCTTTTCCGCACTGTCAAGAAACGCCAATTGCCCCGCGCCTGCAGATTCGAGGGCCGCGACAGACGCGACATCAATTTCACCATCGCCTTCGACTTCCGCACCGAGAAACTCGGCGATCGCATGAACTTTCATTCTGAATGTTATCTGAGCCTAGTCGCCGAGCCGTTCGGCACTGTCGATCGCCGACTGGAGAAAGATCTCGACGCCTGCTATGTGAACGCCGTCATCATGTTGCAGCCGCCGCAATACGGCCGCCGCTTCGCTGTCGATAAAATGAAGATCTGCCAGATCGATCGTGACCGTCTTTGAGCGGTCCTCGCCGGCTTCCTTTACGAACCGCTGAAGAAGTACAGCATCCTCGAGCAGCATATCGCCGGAGACCCTGAAAACGGTCCCGGTCCCATTGTGATTTTCCGACTGTTTAATTTCAGTGGGCATACGACCCTTAGATGTTATAGACCTGTAAATATTTTGCCCAAACAACTTGTTCCTGTTGTTAACGCGAGAAAACGCATCAGAATATCTCCTTACGACAAGCTCGCTAATTTTCTATCGGTTGCCGCTTCGTCGTCAAATATACGCCGACAAAAACGCAGGCTGCTGCTGCGACAAAACTTACCCCTAATTTCTCATCGAGGAAGATCACTGCAAGCACAAATCCGATCATCGGCTGCAGATATATGTAAACAGCGACGATCGACGGGTCGACTTTGGAGAGTGCGTACGCGTTTAGCAAGTACGGCCCGGCCGTAGCGATGACTGCAATGTATAACACGAGGAACCAAATCATCGGCTCAACGGCCGCGACGTCAATCCCGGATAGCGAATATCCGCCGAGCGGAACACATATAACGGAGGCAAAGATGAACACCCACATCATTGAGCGAAACGCGCCGTTTCGGGTGATGACCTCCTTTGATGTCGCGACGTAGATCCCGTATGAAAGGGAATTAACGATTATCATCAGGTCGCCGAGCGTCGTCTGCGACGAGAACGACGCATTGCGCGGGTCGATCAGGAGAACCACGCCCGCGGCGGCGATAATGATGCCGGCTACCTTTCGGCCGCGAAGTTTCTCGCTGCCAGCCACTGCTCCGACTATCAAAGTAAAGATCGGGATCGTGACCGCGAGTAGGGAAGTGTTGGCTGCCTTTGTAAGCGATAGCCCGCCAATGAAGAGAAGTTGATTGAGCGATACGCCAAAAATGCTCAAGATAGCGAGCCGCAGATAGTCATCTCGTCGCTTGAGCCAAATTCTCCGCCTAAACGCCTGGACAACGAAAAGGATAAGTGCAGTGATGCCGATCCGGAAACCGACGAGCGACACGGCCGGCAGAACGCCGAGAACGATCTTTCCGATAACCGGCAACGACCCAAAGAACGCCTGCACCGCCAGCAGTGCTAAATGCGGCGAATAGCCTCTGCCAACGGCGTTTGTCTCAGGTTGAGGATCGTTCATTTCCGGTCGCGTCTAAATCATAACAAAGGAACACAAGTTTCTCTTTTCGAGCGGGCAAACGGCGTGATAGAGTCAAAACTGACGCTTGGTCTGCAACCCTTACAATTCTAATTGAACAAAGATGATGAGCTTTGCCCGCATCACCACAACTATACTTATACGTGGCCTCGTTTATGTCCTTCTGGCTGTTTCCGCCTTTGCACAAGCACCGTCACCGATGAGCGAACGGGCGATCCTTGACGCGCTCACATCGAGTCGTACCGGCACGGAAACAACAAACAAGATACTTGCGAAGCAAATATCAGAACGCGGCGTATCTTTTGAGTATAGCGGCGAGATCGAGCGGCGACTGTTAGAGAACGGTGCGTCGGATGAACTGATAAACGCGATCAGGTTCAGGTTGTGCGAGGATTATATTGCCAAGATCGACAATTGCGACGACGACGAGTGCAGCCTGGAACTCTACCGCAAAGCTCTGTCAGTCCACCCGGATGACGTTTCAGTGCTGATAGGTCGCGGGATGCTCCTTGATGACCTTCAACGATACGATGAGGCCATCACGGATTACACAAAAGCGATCGAGATCGATCCGAAGGCTCATGAGGCTTACAACAACCGGGGAAACACGTACGCGAATAAGGAAAAGCTCGAAGAAGCTATCCGTGACTACACCAAGGCGATCGAGCTGGACGCTAACCAAGCGGATTACTACTTCAACCGCGGTGCTGTATATTACAACTCGAAACGATACGATCTCTCAATAAAAGACTACTCGAAGTATATTTCGATGAAGGCCGACGATCCGGTCGGTTACAACCGGCGCGGTGATGCATTTTTCGACGCAGGCAAACATCAAGAAGCAATCAAGGATTACACGCAGGCGATAAAGCTTGCACCTTCTAACGCGGAGTTCCTCGTAAACCGCGGCCGCGTACTTTCGGCTGAAAAGCAGTATGACGCCGCCATCCGAGATTATGATGCAGTCTTAAAGCTGAAGCACGACGACGCATTTGCACTGCATCTCCGAGGCTACGCCCACTTCAAGAAAGAGTCATATGACCTTGCCCTTGCTGATTACACGCGCTCCATAGCGATCGACGCTTCGGACGGCTCGGTATGGCTTAACCGGGGGCTTTTGTACTCTTCACGAGATCAATACGACCTCGCCGATAAAGACTATACCCGTGCGATCGAGATCGATCCTTCGCTTGCGGAGCCGTACGTGCTAAGAGGAACAATTCGGGCGGACAAGGGCGACTACGAACAGGCACTCCTCGACCTGACTAAATACATCGAGATGGTCCCGGGCGATCCGGATGGTTTCGCCTATCGAGCGGTGGTGTACATCGATATTGGCGATAATGAAAAGGCACTCGCGGACCTCAACGCCGTTATACGCCTCGACCCCAAATACAGCGACGCATATACGAACCGCGGGCTGATCTACTTGCGGTCGGAACGGTATGCAGAGTCGATAGACGATTCAACGACTGCGATCAGACTTAACCCTAAAGATGCGATCGCGTTCGGCAACCGGGCACTTGCATACGAAGCGATCGGTGAGTTCAAAAAAGCAGAAAGCGACCGCAAAAAAGCGGCCGCCATCGAAAAACCGGAAATTAAATCTCAAAAGCCTTAAACCAACATCATCGCCGGGCTTTCAAGCATCTGCTTGAATGTTTGCAGGAACTTCGCACCGGTCGCACCATCTATCACGCGATGGTCGCATGACATAGTGACGTTCATGATGTTCCGGACAACGACCTGCCCATCGCGAACGACCGGCGTTGGATTGGCACCACCGATCGCGAGAATGCCCGATTCGGGCGGGTTGATTATAGCGGTGAATTCCTTGATACCCATCATCCCTAGGTTGCTGATGGAGAACGTCGCACCGGTATATTCCTCAGGCTGAAGCTTTTTGGCCTTTGCCTTTGCGGCAAGGTCCTTGATCTCGGCTGAGATCTCTGCAAAACCTTTAAGATTGGCACCGCGGACGACCGGCGTGATCAAACCCTCGTCGATCGCGACCGCAACGCCGATGTCTGCCTGTTCGTAAAATCTAACGTTTCCGCCTTGGTACGACGCATTGACCCACGGATGCTTCACGAGCGCCATTGCAGCGGCTTTGACGATTATGTCGTTGACGCTGATCTTTGCATCGTCATCGAGATTGCCGTTGATCTGCTTACGCGTCGCGAGCAGGTTGTCCATCTCAATCTCGACCGTGAGGTAGAACGTCGGGATCGGCCCGATCGACTCAGCGAGGCGGCTTGCGATGACCTGGCGCATCTTCGATGTCGGTTCGTCTCGGAATGGCGAAGCTCCAACGACCGTCGAGGCGGTAAACGGCTTAGCGGTGCCCGCGGGTTTCGCCGGACCGCCGGCAAGAGCCTGCTCGATGTCTCGTTTGATGATCCGGCCATTCGGCCCAGATCCTGCAATCGAGCGGAGATCGATGCCGTTGTCAGCAGCCATCCGGGCAGCGATCGGCGATACGATCATGCGGCCCGTCGACTCTGCAGCGACAGGCGCAGCAAAAACCGGTTCGGATTTTGCGGGAGGCGGAGCAGGTTTTTCTTCTGCCTTTGGAGCAGGCGCAGGCTCAGCAGCCGGTTTCGCCGCAGCCCCGTTCGAGGAGATCTCTGCGAGAAGAGCGGAGAAGTCCTCGCCCGATTTGCCGATTATCGCGATCGCCTCGCCGAGTGCCGCGGTTTCGCCTTCACCTTTGATGATCTTCAGAAGCGTGCCGCCGGAAAGGGCGGTCATTTCCATCGTCGCCTTGTCGGTGTCAACCTCGGCAAGCGTCTCATTCGCCTCGAAGGACTCGCCTTCGTTCTTTACCCACCGGGCGATCTGCCCTTCTTCCATCGTGGGGGAAAGTTTCGGCATTAAAAATTTTTCAGCCATACGATTTCAATATCCAATTTACGAAACGGGCAAGTTTGCCGGCAGTTCCTCGGGCACGTCCGAAACATCAATGTCTGCGGCCATAGCAGCGTTTACCCAGCGGTCGCGCTTCTTAAGGAAATAAATATAAGCCAGGTCGACGCCCTTACCGTTGACCCTTATCTCCCAATATTCGGAGTCCTCGACCTTGAATAACCCGATGCTTTCAACCACCTCGCTTCGAACCGATTTGTCCCCGCAGGGTGCGCAGTAGTGACGGACAACTTGTTGGCTCGCGAGAAGCTTAAGTGCACGCTCAGCCTCCGCTCTCGAGACCCACGCAGCCTGATCGGCAAACACTGGTGACGCTGCAGCCAAAATTACCGCTAAGACGAGAAATTGAAAGATCTTCGGTCGGATCATTTTCTTCACAAGTAACAGACTTCCTTAACCGCATCGATGATCTTATCGACGCTCGGAAGGGCCGCGATCTCAAGGTTTCGTGCGTAGGGCATCGGTGCCTCGACAGTCGATATGCGTTTGATCGGAGCGTCGAGGTGATCGAAAGCCTTGTCCATTACCTGATAGGTGATCTCCGCGCCGACGGAGGCGAAGTAGTGAGATTCCTCGGCAATGACCAGGCGGTTCGTCTTCTTGATCGAATTCACGATCGTATCGATATCAAGCGGCTTGATGGTCCTCGGGTCGATGACCTCGACTGAAACGTCAAACTGCTCCTGGATCTTTTCGGCGGCTTCGAGAGCCATCGGAACGGTCATTGAACGGGCAACGATCGTACAGTCTTTGCCTTCACGCTTTACGTCTGCGACGCCTAGCGGGATGGTGAAATCTTCATCCTCGGGCACTTCGCCCTTCATGCCGTACATCCTTTCCTGTTCCATAAAGATCACCGGCTGTCTCTTATACACATCTCCGAGCCCACGAGAC
>JAUCQE010000487.1 GCA_030372865.1 Pyrinomonadaceae bacterium | reverse complement strand
GGGAAACGGCACGCGCGGGCCAAATTCGGTGTAACGGCGTTCGGCCGTCCACTCGGGCTCGACCTCCGTAACGCGCGGTATCGCGCCTTCGGGACGTTTGATCGATCCGAAATACTGGTCGACCCATATGTCGAACTGTGCCTGGTCAAAATCGCCCGCAACTATCAACACGGCATTGTCCGGCCGATAGAAGGTACGATAGAACTTCTCAGCATCCTCACGGGTCGCAGCACTGAGCTCTTCTAGGTTTCCGATCACACCGCGCTTGTAGGGATGCTTCTGGAATGTGAGGTCATCGAGAAGCCAGAACAGTTTTCCGTAAGGCGGAGCAAGAATGCCTTGTCTGTACTCTTCCTTCACGACTTCCCGTTCCGACGCGAAATTGGCTTCGTCAACGTTCAGGTTGACCATGCGGTCCGCCTCTGCCCACAGCAGCCGCTGAAGGTGATTTGACGGCACGACCTCGTAGTAATTGGTAAAGTCAGGCCAGGTGGATGCGTTGTTGAAACCGCCAACGTCTTCAGTCAAACGATCGAACTTCTCGTTCGGCATGTTCTTCGTCGCCTTGAACATCATGTGCTCGAACATGTGTGCAAAGCCGGAACGGCCGGGCGGGTCGTTCTTGCCCCCTACGTCGTACCAAACGTGAATCGCGACCGTAGGGCTCGACGTATCCCGGTGCGAGACGATACGCATTCCGTTCGCCAGCGTGCGTTCCTTTATTTCAAGCGGAGCAACCTTTAATTGTGCGGGCACGGCAACGGCCAGACAGGCGAAGACTGCGGTCAGTAATGCTGTTCTTTTCATAATGGACATGCGGAGTATTTTGGATTGCCGGTGCGTGAAACGAAAAAGAATCGTTACGAACCGCACCGGCTTTGATGCAAAAGGCAGATGAAAAGTGACGGAGAACGATCACTGGGCGTAGTCGTAAAAGCCCTTTCCGCTCTTTCTGCCGAGCCAGCCGGCATCAACATATTTTTTCAGCAACGGGCACGGTCTGTATTTCGGGTCGCCAAGCCCTTCGTGCAGAACATTGAGGATCGCTAGACAAACATCAAGGCCAATGAAATCCGCAAGCGTCAACGGCCCCATCGGATGATTCATACCAAGCTTCATGATCTCGTCGATCGACTCGCGCGTCGCTACGCCTTCGTACAGGGCGTAGATCGATTCGTTGATCATCGGCATCAGCACGCGGTTTGAGACGAATCCGGGAAAATCATTGCACTCGACCGGCACCTTACCGAGTTTCTCAGACATTTCCTTGACCTTTGCATAGGTTTCATCCGAGGTTGCGATGCCGCGGATGACCTCGACCAGCTTCATTAGCGGAACGGGGTTGAAGAAGTGCATGCCGATTACCTTATCAGGCCGCTTCGTAACTGCCGCGATCTTTGTGATCGAGATCGAAGATGTATTTGAGGAGAGGATCGCGTCCGGGCCGCAGATCGAATCGAGTTTCTCAAATATCTGCTTCTTGATCTCGAAGTTCTCGGTTGCTGCCTCAACGACCAGCGAACAGTCTTTAAGTTCCGCAAGCTCCGTCGTCGTCTTAATACGGCCGAGAACCTCCGCCTTTTGCTCTTCGGTCATCGTCTCTTTCTTGACGAATCGGTCGAGGCTTTTTGAAATGTTGGCGACGCCGCGTTCGACAAACTCGGACTTGATGTCGCACATTATAACGTCGTAACCGGAGGCCGCAGCGGTCTGCGCTATCCCGTTGCCCATTGTACCGGCTCCGATAACACCAATAATATCAGCCATTTATAATTGTCCTCTTTGATATTGGAATAGAAATACGCGAAGTTAAATTTAACTACACGAAAGGCTCAAATAAAAGCGGCGGCGGGCTTAAAAAGCCGCCGCCCCATATGAACCGAAGTTATAACTACTGCCAACTGTTGGGCGGAGGAGGCGGCATCATCGTCGGCTGGTCTTGGCCAAGATAAAATGCCTTGCCGGGTTCGCTGAACAAGAACCAGAGACCATAAACGCCCAATATCGTCCCAAGAGGAATGTTAATCAAAGCGATGATCGCGGCGACAATTCCCCAGGTTCGGGCACCCGGCTTTTCCTTAAGCAGTTTGAACCCGGCACCGGCGATCGGGATCATTAGCAGCCCGCCAAAAACAAACGCGAAAATCATCACCGCCGACATAATGCCCATCATCGGTGCTGCGTTAGGATCGGATGCAGAGATTGCCCCGATCATTATGAAAACCGAAACGACGCCGATCGCTAGACCGATTATCTGTAGGCCCAAATAAACGAGAAAAAGAATTCCCAAGGTCCGGTTGTGCTCTTTTGGTGTCATGGTTTTGCCTCGAACAAAAATGATGTGGCCAGCGTATTGCCCTAAAAGAATACTACGCCGGCCATTTCACAAGAGTTGCAGATATTGAGCTAGTCCCTCTCGACCGCCATTGCAACCGAATTACCGCCGCCGAGGCAAAGTGCCGCAACTCCTTTCTTTGCTCCGCGACGCTTCATTTCATGGAGCAAAGTGGTCAATATACGTCCGCCGGAGTTACCGATCGCGTGGCCGAGTGCCACAGCACCTCCGTTGACGTTGACCTTATCCAGATCAAGTCCGAGTTCTTGCATCACACCGAGAGCCTGGACAGAGAACGCTTCGTTGAGCTCAAACAGATCGACGTCAGCCATTTCCCAGCCAGCCTTTTTTAGAACATTGAGAACGCCCTGAACCGGTGCCATCATGATCATCTTCGGCTCGATGCCAGACGTAGCAGACGCGACAACGCGGGCGAGCGGTTCGATACCAAGTTCGGCAGCTTTCTCAGCCGAGGTAACGACGATCGCTGACGCGCCGTCGTTCACGCCCGGAGCGTTGCCCGCCGTTACGGTTCCGCTGTCGCGCTTGAACGCTGGTTTGAGTTTTCCGAGAGTTTCTACGGTTGTTTCAGGACGTACAGGCTCGTCGTAATCCAACACGATCGGGTCGCCTTTCTTTTGCGGTATCTCGACGGGTACGATTTCATCCTTAAAGCGGCCTTCGGCCTGGGCTTCGGCAGCTTTGCGATGTGAATTGTAGGCAAACTCATCCTGCTTCTCGCGCGAGATCTGGTATTTGTCGGCAACAACCTCACCGGTGTTTCCCATGTGCCAGTTCTCGAACGGGCACCACAATCCGTCATGGATCATAAGGTCGGTAACCGTCTGATTGCCCATTCTATAACCGTCGCGAGCACCGGGCATTGCGTACGGGATATTCGACATCGACTCCATACCGCCCGCAACTACAAACTCAGCGTCGCCGAGTTGAACCGCCTGCGATGCGAGAGCAACCGCTCTAAGCCCTGATCCGCAGACCATGTTGATCGTCAAAGCAGAAACTTCCGGCGGAAGCCCCGCCTTCAACGCCGCCTGCCTCGCCGGAGCCTGTCCGATTCCGGCCTGAACAACACAGCCCATAATGACCTCGTCAACCTGGCTGCCATCGATCCCGGCACGCTTGACCGCTTCCTTGATCGCGATGGCGGCAAGGTCCGGTGCCTTGTGATCTTTCAAAAGGCCTTGAAACTTGCCCGTCGGCGTTCTCGCCGCGCTTATAATAACTGCCTGTTTATTGTCTGCCATAAAAGCTCCCCTTATAGGATGATAAGAATGTACAGAATATCACAAGCGTTCTCCGACTTCGAACCTACAGCCGGCCGAACCTTTCGAACGCTTCGCGTTCAAGCGATTCCCGATGGTCCGGATGAGCGATCTTGATCAATTCCACGGCTCGCTGTCTCAAGTTCTTTCCGTAAAGATATGCGACACCGTACTCGGTGACGATGTAATGAACGTGCGCTCTGGTCGTTACGACACCCGCCCCCTGCTTCAGGAATGGCACGATCTTTGACTCACCACGCTTTGTCGCCGAAGGCAACGCAATGATCGGCTTTCCGCCGGGTGACAGTGAGGCCCCGCGGATAAAGTCCATCTGTCCGCCGACGCCAGAAAACTGCATCATTCCTATGGAGTCAGCACATACTTGTCCGGTAAGGTCTACCTCGATCGCACTATTTATAGCGGTCGCCTTTGGATTTCGCCGGATCACCGACGTATCGTTCACATAACCGATATCCAACATCAACACTTGCGGATTATCGTCTACAAAGTCATACAGCTTCTTTGTACCCATCACAAATCCCGCGACGATTTTGCCCGGATGCTTCGCTTTCATGACCCCATTCACCACGCCGCTCTCAACCAGAGGTATAACCCCGTCGGAAAACATCTCAGTATGAATACCAAGGTCCTTGTGGTTTCCGAGCGATGCGAGAACTGCATTCGGGATTGAGCCGATTCCCATCTGAAGCGTCGCCCCGTCGTCGATCAGGCCGGCAATGTGATTTCCGATCAAACGATCCGCTTCGGAAATTTCGGGAATGGGCACTTCCGGAAGCGGCTCATTGACCTCAACCATCGCGTCGATCTGTTTAACGTGAACAAGAGCATCACCGATGGTCCTTGGCATATGCGGGTTGACCTGTGCGATCACGTACTTCGCGCAGTCAACCGCGGATCTCGCGATATCTACGGACACTCCCAGCGAACAAAATCCGTGCCTGTCCGGCGGCGATACGTGAATGAGGGCAACATCGAGAGGCAGCACGTTCTGGCGGAACAATGCGGGGATCTCCGAAAGGAATACCGGAATGTAATCTGCCCTGGCGGAATTCACCGCGTGTCGGATATTTCCGCCGACAAAAAATGCATTTACTCGAAAGCTTTCGGCGTACTTTTCATCTGCGTACGGCGCACTTCCTTCCGTGTGGAGGTGGACAAATTCTACGTCCCGCAGTTCAGCGGCGCGCGCCGTTACGGCATTTACCAATTGCTGCGGTGCGGCAGCAACGCTGTGAACATAAATTCGGTCTCCCGACTTAACTATTTTGACGGCGTCTTCTGCTGTGGTTATTGGCATATTTATTGTTACATTTTAGCCGTGAAAAACGTCGGCATGCTAATCTTGCTAAATATGTCACAGGATTTTCAGCCGGGCGATTTCTTAGTATTTCAGTTGGAGTCGGGCTATGGCTTGTTGCGAATATTAGACATCGAAAACGCTGTCTCTTATACACATCTCCGAGCCCACGAGACAGCG
>JAUCQE010000486.1 GCA_030372865.1 Pyrinomonadaceae bacterium | reverse complement strand
TCTTCAGCCTGTTCGGGCATCTTTACCTTGAGGATCTTGTCGCGGTACTGCTCGATCTCTTCGAATAGCTCGTTTCCCTCGCCCAATTCTGACTGTATCGCCTTTAGCTGCTGCCGCAGGAAGTATTCCCGCTGCGATCGGTCGATATCGGCTCGTGCCTGCGTGTTGATCTCTTGCTGGACGGTGAGTACGTCGATCTCTTTGCTGAGAAGTTCATTGACACGTCGAAGCCGCGTAACCGGATCGAAAATGTCCAGAACGCTCTGCGCATCCTCGACCTTGAGTTCGAGATTGGAAGCCGAAAGATCGGCAAGGCGGCCGGCGTCGTCGAGATTCGCGATGATCGCGAGCACTTCCGGTGAAATATTCTTGCCAAGGCTCGCCGCGCGTTCCATCGAGCTCCGAACATTACGGATCAGAGCTTCCACCTCAAGCGAATTTTCGGGAGCAAGAGGCTCGGAAATTGGTGTGATCGATGCCTTAACATAGGCTCCCGACGAATCGATAGAGTCGATCTTCGTGCGGGATAGGCCCTGTATCAGAATGCGGATACGGCCGTCCGGCAACTTCAGCATCCTCATTATGATCGCGACCGTTCCGGTTTGGAACAGGTCCTCCTGGGACGGGTCTTCCTTGTTAAGGTCCTTTTGCGAGACGAGGACGATCATTCGGTTCTCGCTCAGGGCCTCTTCGACCGCTCGTATCGATTTATCACGCGATACGAACAGCGGAACGATCATGAATGGGTAGATAACGATGTCTCTCAGCGGGAGCGACGGCAGTACCGAAGGTATCTGCATCATCGGCTCGATGGCCTCGCCCTCAGCGAGCGAGATCGGGAAGTCTTCCATTTCGAACATACATTTATGTTACGCCTTTCAGCCCAAAAAGGGCAACGACGCCAAAATTGGCGTCGTTGCGGCAAAACAGGTCAAATTAAAGTCGCTCAATAGGTTACTTCTTTTTTTTCTTCTTGGCAGCTACTACCGGCTGCGGCGTCCGTTCGCGTGAACGGACGAGGTCCTTAAGCTCGGTCATAAACTCCGAAACGTCCTCGAACTCAAGATATACTGACGCAAATCGCACGTACGCGACCTTATCCAAAGCCTTCAATCGCTGCATTATTATCTTGCCGATCTCGCTTGTCGGCAGTTCGCGGTCAGCCGAATCCTGAACAGCCTTTTCCGTATCGTCGACGATTGCCTCGAGCTGTGCCATCGAGATAGGCCGCTTTTCGCATGCCCTAAGCAGTCCCGCGAGCACCTTCTTACGCTCGAAGGTCTCCCGCTGTCCGCCCTTTTTCACGAGCATGTACGGTATCTCGTCGATCTTTTCGTACGAGGTAAATCGTCGGCCGCACGCAAGGCACTCCCGACGGCGGCGGATCGAATCGCCGTCCTTGGTCTCGCGCGAATCGACCACTTTATCTTCTAAATGGGCACAAAAGGGGCAGCGCATAAATATTCAGCGACTATTTCAGGCGTTATTTGGGGCTTCGGATTCGATCTCTTCTACTGCATGTTCGCTGGACAGCAAATTGCGAAAACGCTCAATACTTATATCACCATGTGCAAAATAATATAAGCCGAAAACGATCGCCGGGGCGAAATAGACAAGGTGCATCGCGATCGAAACGGCGGCCGCATCTTCTCTCGGAATATCCGGCATCAGGAATAGCAGGCTAGCGGCGGTCGCCGTGTGAAAAGCACCGGCGGCACCGCCCGGTGTCGGCACGACCGAACTAACGACCGCAAATCCCATTATGAACAGCGAATCGCTAAAGCCGATCGGAAGCCCGAAAGCAAGAAGCACGAGCCAAGTCGGTATCGAGATCGCGAACCACAGCGTGAGCGTCCAGAAGACGACAAGCGCGGTTTCCTTCCAATCCTTAAGTATCGCGAGCGCGGAACCGAGCTGTTTTAGCAAACTCAGTATAATGCTTTGTATCCGCTTTGGGATGAAGCGTTTATCGATGATCCCGGCGGTCTTAGCGATGACCTTCGCCGAGATCCGCTGGTAGACGTAAAGGAAAACGAACCCTACGATCACACCGGCCAGCATCAGCCAGCCGATAAGCTTTATGTATTCGAACTCACCTTCTCTGCCCGCGGGCGGTGTGAACCAGAGAAGGTTTACCGCAAAAAAGCAGACGAGCGCAGCGAGGTCGAAAATGCGCTCAAGTCCAAGCGTTACAAGCGCGGCTGACGGCCGGACGCGCTTATCCCGCATCGGCAGCCACATCGGACGTACAAGCTCTCCGGCCCGGCCGATCAAGAATATCGCCGCAAAACCGACGGTCGTTGTCGCGAAAAGCTCTTTGAGGCTCGACGGTGTTATCGGCTCGAGCAAGACCTTCCAGCGAATTGCCCTTAGCAGATAGCCGAAGCAGATGATAAACACAGCCCCGCCCAGATACCAGGGGTCTGCACGGCGCAGGCTCTGACTGACCTGCTGCCAATCGAGATCTTTGCCGAAATACCAAAGGATAACTACGGCAAAAAGGAACAAAAGAATGAATTTAACGCTTTTTCGCAACTCTGTAATGATGGCCGGCGCTCGCTCGGCAGGAAATCGAATTAACGCCAATTTAAGACAAAAGGAGAAGATACAGTAAACACGCGGTAAACGCTAATACGGCGGCGTCCGCCGGATGGACTAAATTTGCGATTATTCGTATAGTTTTCCGGGAACTTTCGGTTCCGTGGCGTCGTAACCTCATGTTGACAGAGCGGCGCAATTTAGTTTTGTTGCTTTTTGAGAGAAAGCTCGAGTTTGGTTGGGAGTCTTGCGTTGGAAGCTTTAAAGGCGGCTGCGGAAATAAATGGTGCGGATCTCGTGCGTCGGGCACGGGCGGGCGATAGCTCGGCCTGGGAGGAGATCGTCACCGCGTTTTCCCGCCGTATATTCAACCTCGCGTACCGTTTCACGTCGAACGTCGACGCCGCCGAGGACCTTACGCAGGACGTCTTTATACGCATTTACAAGACGCTCGATCAGTATGACTCGAAACAAGGCGATCTCGCGAATTGGTTAATGCGGCTTGCGAGGAATTTGATAATCGATGACTACCGGCATCGCCAGCGGAATCCGCAGAATACGATGGCGGACACGGTCGATGATCACCAGTACCACCTCCGAGCGGTTGGGACGTCGGCACACAGGGACATGGAGCGGCGTGAACTGGCCGCTCAGGTGCAGGAAGGGATAAATAAGCTTCCCCCCGACCTTAAAACGTGTGTCATCCTTAGGGATATTGAGGAATTGAGCTATCAGGAGATAGTTGACGTGTTGCAGATCCCGGAAGGGACCGTGAAATCGCGGATCAACCGCGGGCGCATAGAATTGGCGAAGATACTGCGGAGAATGAGGGTTGTAACGGTATAAGTACTTCATTTCAATGCAAATGCAGGCGGTTGCGACGTCATCATAGTAGACGCGAACATTTATCAAGGGGTCATTAGTTTATGGCTTATGAGAAGGAAAATCTAATGAACTGCACAGAGTTCGAGGACCTGTTATCGGATTACCTCGAAAAAGCTCTGGATAGTTCCACTCACAAAGCCGTCGCCGCGCACGCGATGAAATGCCCGCTGTGCCACGCACTCTTGAATGAGGTTCGCGATTCTATCGAGGTGTGCCACACCATGTCCAAGGTCGAGTCGCCGATGACGCGGCTCGAGGCCCGCATCCTTGCAAGCACGACACCCGAGGCCGAAATGCATTGCGACGAGTTCGAAGGCCATTTGACCGATTACCTCGACGGATTCTTGCCCGCAAACGTTTATCATCGGTGGGAACGCCACACCGTAATGTGCGATGACTGCACCGATCTTCCGGGCACCGTCGTGCGTTCGCTTGCGGCATTGATCAGCTACAAACTGGAAGAGCTGCCTGTTCCCGCCGGTCTCCATGAACGGATAATGCTCCAGACCGCATGGTCCGAGGAGCAAAGGCGTACTAAGGCGTCCTGGTCGGAGCGGTTTGGCGAATGGGCACGCGGCATTCGTGTGCCGGTCGCCGTTCCGCAACTTGCCCCCGTTGCTCTGATGCTGACCTTTGGCTTCCTGTTCATCAGCCAGGCGGTCTCGGCGGACGGAACGCTGACCGACGTTTATAACAAGAGTTTTGAGATCGCCGAATCGACCTATCGCCAGAGTGCACAGGCATTCGGCAGCGGATATTCGGAGCAGCCGGCTGTGAACACAGAACCCGTAACCGGTACAACCTACGTTGAGGAGCGAAAATGACCAACTGTGCCTATCACAGCCAAAACGTAGCGGTGGTGCAGTGCAACGGCTGCGGAAAGGCTCTTTGCCCCGCTTGCGACCATCGGATTAAAGGGTTTCCCTATTGCCAGGACTGCATCGTGCAGGGTATAGACCTACTTCGTCAGCAGGCGAATTCGGACTATGTGCCGTTCGTTAAGAAGCG
>JAUCQE010000485.1 GCA_030372865.1 Pyrinomonadaceae bacterium | reverse complement strand
GCCACGAGTTCCACGGGGCTGGCGGTTACATCAAAAAGCTCACCTAGGCCCGCGTTGTCGCGGCGGTACAAAATATTCCGCTCAGCGAAAACGGTACGGTTCTCGAATTCGCGTTCATCCAGGGCACGGGCTTGTTGACGGATCTGGATGCGGCGGAGATTTTCTTCGAGCGGGACAAATAGCAGAAAGCGGCGGACATCGACATCAGGGTCGACCTCACGAAGTTTGGCGGCTAGATCGCGTAACTCCTCCTGCGATGTCCAGAGATGGTCGATCACGAAGTGTTCGTACCCGAACTGCCGGTGATGGCTAAACAGCAGAGCGAGCGTCGTATGAAGATAGCCCGACTCATCTGCCGGCGGCGGGTTCAGGGCGTTGATATGGTCGCCGTCGAGCATTACGCATCGGTCGATGCTTTCGGAGAGTGCCTCAGCCAGTGTCGATTTACCGATGCCCAGCGGTCCGTTCAGGAGAATTATCATGATTCGACCAGTATACTTCAGAGGCCGCCGTGGCCGGCTAATGCGAAAATTGCCCGCCAATCGATAACTTCCCACGCAAACACAAAGGTCACGGCAAGGTGGAACAAAACTATAAAGCCAAAACCGACCCACCATCCCGCGGGTTCACGCCAATAGTAAACCTTGCGGCCATAGGTTCCATGGAACGTGCCGGTGCGGACACCGAAAAACAGCAGCAAGTAAAACGCCCAGCAGACGAACCAGAAAGAGCCGCCGGTGATCCAGGTGCCCGTTTGATAACTCATGATCGCGGCGAAAACAAGGTCGATGATCATCCGCACGGCGATAAAGCCGTAGATCAAGCGAAACGTACTCGTATTCCAGCTAGGACGCATATAAGTGTTATCAGCGAGCGTTGAGAGTATCGATCGTCGCGATGGCACGATCCCAATGCCTGGCCTCCCGTGATTCCGATCAACGGTTGATAGTATACTAACCCAAACTTATGAAACAGCTTATCGAGTGCGTGCCCAATTTCAGCGAGGGACGTGACATGGCGGTGATCAGGCAGATCACCGATGAGATCGAACGAGTTGACGGCGTGAAACTTCTTGACGTCGATCCCGGTGCGACGACGAACCGGACGGTCGTGACGTTTGTGGGCACGCCGGAAGAGGTCGTTGAGGCGGCGTTTCAGACCGTGAAAAAAGCTCAGGAATTGATCGACATGCGCGTGCACAAAGGCGACCACCCGCGGTTTGGTGCGACCGATGTCTGCCCGCTGGTTCCGGTTTCCGGAATTTCGATGGAAGAGACGGCGGAGTATGCACGAAAGCTTGGTCAGCGGATCGGAGAAGAGCTTGGTATCCCGGTTTATCTTTACGAGAACGCGGCGACCTCTGAAGTTCGACGCAACCTTGCGAACTGCCGCGAGGGGGAATACGAAGGCCTGAAGGATCGTGTCGTTTCGGCGGATTGGAAGCCGGATTTTGGGCCTGCGGAATTTAACGAGAGCGTCGCACGCTCGGGAGCGACGGCGGTCGGTGCGAGGGATTTCCTGATCGCGGTCAATTTTAACCTGAATACGACATCGACGCGGCGGGCCAACGCCATCGCCTTTGACGTTCGAGAAAAGGGCAGGCCGAAACGCGAAGGGCACCCGATCACTGGCAAGCCGATAATGGACGAGAATGGCGATCCGGTGATGATCCCGGGCACGCTGAAGGGAACGAAGGCGATCGGTTGGTACATCGAGGAATACGGCATCGCTCAGGTTTCGATGAACATCACGAATCTGACGGAAACGCCTTTGCACGTCGCGTTCGACGAGGTCAGCCAGAAAGCGGCGGCACGCGGGATCCGTGTGACCGGCCTTGAGATCGTCGGACTTGTGCCGAAGAAGGCGATCATCGACGCCGGAAAATACTACCTGACAAAACAGCGCCGCTCACACGGGATCGCGGAAAGCGAGATCGTAAAGATCGCGATAAAGTCGATGGGGCTCGACGACCTGAAACCGTGGAACCCGCAGGAGAAGATCATCGAATACGTCCTCGCGGCCGACGAGGCCGGCAACAGATTGATCGACATGACCTGTGCCGCGTTCGCCGACGAGACCGCGTCGGAATCACCAGCACCCGGCGGCGGATCGATCTCGGCATACTTGGGAGCACTTGGTGCGGCACTAGCGGCGATGGTCGCGAACCTCTCTTCACACAAAGCGGGTTGGGATGAACGTTGGGAAGAGTTCTCCGACTGGGCCGTCAAAGGGCAGGAGATAAAGCAGGATCTGCTGGCATTGGTTGACGAGGATACGGATTCTTTCAACCAGGTGATGGCGGCATTTGGCCTGCCGAAGGGAACCGACGAAGAGAAGGCCGCACGTTCCGCTGCGATACAGGAAGCCACTCGCTACGCGACCGAGGTGCCTTTCCGAACTATGGAGCGTGCATTCGATTCGTTCGAGGTGATCCTTGCGATGGCCGAACACGGAAATCCAAATTCGGTGACTGATGCCGGCGTCGGTGCATTGTGTGCACGCTCGGCCGTTATCGGTGCTTACCTCAACGTGAAAATAAACGCCGCCGGTCTAAAGGACAAAGATTTTGCAGTCGACATTCTGGCCCGCGGTGCCGAGATCGAACGCAGGGCTATAGAGCAGGAAGCCGCGATACTGAAGATCGTCCAAGAAAATATCAACGCTTAGGGACCTTTGTTGGGTCGCCAAGCTCCTTGTTCAAACGGATCGCTTCTTCGGCTAATCGCATTGCGACTTCGCGGGTTAACCTGGTGCTTTCGTGTAAAATTAGCGTCGCCATATTGTATTTTCCGGAAGGCTTTAATCGTTGTTCGATCTGTGTCAGGTGCTTGCCCCGCCAGAAGCCGAACAGGACGCGTTCATCCTCAGCACGAATAAGCAGCACAGGCCCGTTACAGATGTACACCAAATGGCCCCATTTTATCGTTTCTTCCAGACTGCCTGCAGATCGAACGGCGGTACGGAGCTTTTTTACTGCCTTCAACTGCCATCCGGAAAGTGATGCGACATAATCGTTCGGACTCGCCGCGGCTTGCATCTTTTTCATATACTTTGTTTTCGGAACGGAAAGTTCATCGTTGGTCATGTGCTGCTGATATGTGCGTTGTTTTTGACCAGGCCGACTCAAGATACCAGAGATGTCCGAATTGGAAAAGGTAATTGATCTTGCTTTGATGATTCGAGCGAACGGCGGACGGGCGATGCTTGTCGGCGGATGCGTTCGCGATGAGTTGATGGGCATTGAGCCGAAGGACTGGGATCTAGAAGTTTACGGCATAGATCCCGACCGGTTGAAGGGGCTGCTTGAGGATTTCGCCTCCACCCTCGAACCTCGGACGGATGGAAGCACGGTTTCGCTTAACGTCGTTGGCGAGGCATTCACGGTCTATAAGATCGGCAAGGATCTGGACGTCGCGTTGCCTAGGCGGGAGCGAAAGGTCAGTCGCGGGCATCGCGGCTTCGTGGTTGAGGGTGACCCGGATATGTCCTTCGAAGAGGCGTGTTCGCGGCGGGATTTCGCGAT
The DNA here is from genome assembly GCA_030372865.1 of Pyrinomonadaceae bacterium. Taxonomy (GTDB): domain Bacteria; phylum Acidobacteriota; class Blastocatellia; order Pyrinomonadales; family Pyrinomonadaceae; genus OLB17. The sequence continues at coordinate 1,569 of JAUCQE010000485.1, read as the reverse complement.
CAACGCGATCCTGAAAGATCCGCTGACCGGTGAGATCGTCGATCCGTTCGACGGCCGCGGCGATATCGAACGTAAGATACTTCGACATGTCTCGGTCGAAAGCTTCGCTGAGGATTCGCTCCGCGTACTTCGAGCGGCGATGTTTGCGGCACGGCTGGAATTCGAGATTGCTGCTGAGACTCAGGAACTCTGCAGGACGATCGACGTTACGGACCTTCCGCGTGAACGTATTTGGGGAGAACTCGAAAAGCTGCTGTTGAAATCCGAGCGGCCTTCGATCGGTTTGAGATGGCTTTACGACCTTCGTGTCGTCGATCAGATATTTCCGGAACTGAAGGCACTCGTAGGCGTTCCGCAGGAGCCGGACTGGCATCCGGAAGGTGACGTTGATGTCCACACGCTGATGGTAGTTGACGAGGCGAGAAAGCTGATCGACGACCTGCCTTATGAAAGGAAGATCGCAGTGATGCTTGGGGCGTTGTGCCATGATCTCGGCAAACCGCCGACGACTGAATTCATTGATGGCCGTGTCAGGTCAAGAGGCCATGATGAGGCGGGTGTCGAGCCGACTATCGACCTGCTCGATCGGCTGGGCATATTTACGCTGAACGGCTTTGACGTCCGCGATCAGGTGATTCAGCTGGTCCGCTACCACCTGAAGCCCGGAGAATTCTACAAGGTCGAAGCGAAGAATCCGGTAGGTGACGGAGCATTCCGACGCCTTGCGAGAAAGGTGGAACCCGATCTGCTTTATCGAGTCGCAAAGGCAGACAGCCTTGGCCGTAATCCGGATTGGCTGCCCAAAAAGAAGTGGTTCGACTCGACAGCACAGGAATGGTTCATCGAGCGTGTGCGGTCATTGCATGTCGAGAAAAAGGCACCTGACCCGATGCTGATGGGCAGGCATTTGATCGAGCTAGGCTTAACACCCGGCCCGCAGTTCAAACGCGTCCTCGATGCGGTTTATGAACTGCAGCTTGATGGAAAGGTGACGACTCTCGAATCGGCGATCGAAGAGGCTCGCTCGCTGATCGCCCAATCCTAAGTTACTTACTTCGGGTTCCACGCGTCCATGTACGGCGTCGGGTCGATGATGTCGCCGCGGCGTTTGTAGGGAAGGTTATTTGGCTGCAGGAACTGGCCGCTTTCCGTGCCGTCGTACATTTCCAAATGTAGCTGGGTTCCGCCCGGCTGTTTACCGACCTTTGCGATCATATCGCCGGCCGAGACCTGTGCACCTATCTGTACCATGATCGTATCGACCTCGCCGTAACGGACGATGCAGTAATCGTCGTCGTAAATGTCGCCGTGTTCGATGGAGACGACGCTTGTTCCGTACTGATCAAAATTGCCGGCGACCTCGATCACGACACCGTCGCCAACCGCATAGACGGGCGTGCCAATAGCGGCGGCAAGGTCAACGCCGCCGTGTTTACGGTTAGTGCCACGCGGAGCACCGAAGCGGCACGAGTAGTTCGACTTGTAGCTATCGACCTTTTTCGGTAATGGAAATATCCTCATTCCAATTATCTTCCTTTAATAGCTGTCTCTTATACACATCTCCGAGCC
>JAUCQE010000484.1 GCA_030372865.1 Pyrinomonadaceae bacterium | reverse complement strand
ACCTCTGGAGGATTTCGTGCATAGGACCTTACGCTTCTCATTAGCGGCGCTCATCGTTGCCGCAGCCGTATATTTTGGTTCGTCATTAGTTTTCAACGATTCCCGCACTGAAGCCGGCCCGCCGCAGCACTGGATAACGGTCGACGCCGCTGAACTCGCACATATCAGGTCGCTGGGCGACGGGCAAAATGACGCCGCGAAACTTGAGATAGTGGGCAGCAAGAACGGTATCGCGATCGTGAAAGCTGACGAGATACAAATGCAGTCGCTCTCCAACGACATGCATTCGTCGTTTCATAAATGCTCCGGGTTCATTCGACACAGTTCCTACGAAGAGGCAGTTCAGACCATTGACAGCTTTGCGTCAGTTTCGCCCGACTCGGTCGTTGTAGAATACACCATCAACAATTCTGCGGCGGTCACGCCGATGATCGCTGCTGCGCAGGAGCCGCCGATCCGGCAGACGATAACGGAACTCTCCGCCATCCACACGCGTTTTCACACTCAACAGGGCGGAATCGACGGAGCGAACCTCATCTTATCGAAATGGCGGACACTCGCCCTCGGACGTTCGGACATGTCCGTAATGCCATACGCGCATTTGAATGCCAACGGCGATTTCATAACGCAGCAGCCTTCGATAGTCCTCACCGTTCAGGGTACCGAGTTCCCCAACGAGATCGTTGTCGTAGGCGGACACCAGGATTCGACAGTGGGTTCGGGCAATCCGACCGGGCGAGCCCCGGGTGCGGACGACGACGCGTCGGGGATCGGCTCAATGACGGAAGTTATTCGGGTTATAAAAGAAACCGGTTTCCGTCCAAAGAGGACGATCCAGTTCATGGCTTATGCGGCGGAAGAGGTCGGGCTGGTCGGGTCCAAGAACATCGCCGACACGTACTTTGCACAAAATCGAAATGTCGTCGGTGTAATGCAGCTCGACATGACGAACTACAGCGGAGATTGGGCCGACATCGTGATGATGACGGATTTCACGAATGCGGCGCAGAATCAGTTTATAAAAAACCTTGCGACTCAGTATTTGCCCGCGTTGGTGGTCAAAGACGATGCGTGCGGGTACGGATGTTCGGACCATGCGTCCTGGCACGCTCGGGGCTACCCGGCGTCGATGCCGTTCGAAGCAAAGTTTTCAAACACCGGAAGCACGCGGCAATACAACACGGCACTTCATACGATCAACGACACGCTCGAACGCAGCAACAACAACGCAAACCACGCACTGAAGTTCTCGAAACTCGCTATTGCGTTTGTCGGTGAGCTTGCAAAAGGTTCCGTGACGACGGTGGCTCCGGCAGCGACGCGTTTTGACTTTGACGGAGACCGCAAGGCGGATCTCGGCATCTTCCGGCCGGCGGATTCGGTGTGGCACATCAACGGTTCGACGGCGGGCTATTCGGCAAACCGGTTCGGTCTTTCGAGCGACAAGATCGTTCCCGCTGACTATGACGGCGACGGCAAGACTGATATCGCGGTGTACCGTGACGGCGTTTGGCATATGCTTCGATCTAACGGCGGTTATACGACGGTGTCGTGGGGCATCGCCGAGGACATTCCGCAGGCAGCCGATTTCGACGGTGACGGCAAGGCCGACCCGGCGGTCTTCCGGCCCTCGACCGGAACCTGGTATGTCGCGAAAAGCACCGGCGGCAATTCGATCTTCCAGTTCGGCATTAACGGCGATAAGCCGTTGGCGTCTGATTTCGACGGAGACGGAAAGACCGATGCGGCCGTTTATCGCGGCGGCGTTTGGCACGTACTCGGTTCGACGGCCGGATACACGACATTCCAATTTGGAAACGCCTCAGATCTTCCCTTGACCGGCGACTTTGACGGCGACGGAAAGGCCGATGCCGCGGTGTATCGCGAAGGCATCTGGCATGTGCTGCGGTCGACCGGCGGGTATATTTCGTATCAATGGGGCATCGCGAATGACGTCCCTGCCGCCGCCGACTATGACGGCGACGGCAAGGCCGACGCTGCGGTCTATCGCAACGGCGTCTGGTACGTTTTGAACAGCGGCAACGGTTCGGCAAGGATCGAACAGTTCGGCGTAACCGGCGACATCCCATCGCCGGCGGCCTTCCTGCAGTAGTTCAACGGCAAATAGAAAAAGGGCGGGACCGTCAGATCGGTCCCGCCCTTTTACATTGCTCAGAAGATCTTAAGAGAGGTCGGAGGCTGCACGAAGCAACGCCTCGCGCATCTCGCCCGCTGTCCGCCAACGGAGTTCGGTCTGTTTTGCAAGAGCCGTTTCGATGACGGCCGAGACGCGGATCGGAATATCGGGAACGCGGTTCGCGATCGGGATGATCGGCTTTTCGAAGATGGCCTTTACCGTTTCTGAAATACCGGCATTCGGGCTGATGTCTAATGCGTGAGCGCCTGTAAGCAGGCTGTACGCCGTCATGCCGATCGCGTAAATGTCGGACGGCGGGCGAACTTCCTTGAAATCGCGAACCTGTTCCGGCGGCATATATGCGATCGTTCCCGCGACGTCGCCGACCATCGTAACGCCGCTCATACCCGTTTGCTTATAGCTCTTCGAAAGCCCAAAGTCGGTGAGTTTTGCTAAGTAGTTCGGATAATTCCCGTCGACGAGAATATTCTGCTCCTTGATGTCGCGATGGACAAAGCCGCGTGAATGTGCAAAGTCGAGAGCCGAAAGCGTCTGCTCGATGATCTTGATGACTTCCTTGAAATTCAGCTTGCCGCCGCGCTTTTTCGCGAGCTTTGAAGCATCCATGCCGTTGACGAACTCGGTGACAAGATAAACGATGCCGTTGTGCGTGCCGTGCTCAATGTAACTGACGATGTTCGGGTGCTGCAGCGACGCCGCAACCTCGATCTCGCGCATGAACCGCTTCAGAGACTGTTCGCTGACCGCGACCTCCGGCAGCAGAGTCTTGATCGCGACCGCGCGGCCGTCTTTAACAGAGCGTGCCAGCATCACGCTGCCCATGCCGCCTTGCCCGAGGATACGCATCATCTGGTAGTTCGGGATCGGCTGTGGATTCTGCTTTAATTTGTCGCGGCAAGCTTCGCAAACATACGAGAGCTTTGCGTCCGGACGCGACGCCTCGGCCTTAGCGATGTTGCCGCAATTCAAACACGCGATCGTGATAAGCGAAGGTTCCGTGGACTCGGAATAATGCCTTGCTCCCGATGGTTCGACGTGGTCGGTAGCAACCTCCACTTGAAGTACTGTCTCGCCGCCCTGAATTCGGTCGCCATGCCGCAGGTAAGCGGTGTCGACCCGCAGGCCGTTAACAAAAGTACCGTTGGTAGAACCGAGGTCACGGAGAAAGGTCTGCGGCGGAGCTATCTCTAAAAGGCAATGATGTCGGGAAAAGAAGCGGTCGTGAGGCAGGCAGAATTGCGCATCTTCGCTTCTGCCGATCATGAATGTATCGTGTTGATCGAACGTGAAACTACGGCCGGTTTGCGGCCCGGCGACCACGTGAAGAGTTACGCGCATTAGCTAAAATCGTTTGACCTCAAGCTAAACTGCAGCCTGCAGCACCGCGATCAGCCAATGTTTCCTCCGATGATCGCAAGTCCATAAATGATTATAAACAATATGTAGAGCGCGAGGAAAACAGACCCGGTTACTATTCCGGCGATCGCGAGCCCGCGGCCGGTGTATTGATCCGGGTTCCGCTTTATCTGGCTCATCGCAATAATGCCCATGATGACTGCGGCAGGTGAAAGAAGGAGTCCAAGCGAACAACACCAGCCGACAACGAGGCTCGCGATGCCAAAGATCAAGGACAAGAGAGCAAGCGTCTGGTTTTGCGTTGCCTGCATTTGGGCAAATTGCGGCGCGGCTTGCCCGCCGCCTTGCCATTGCTGCATCGGCGCGTTGTACGGAGTTTCCCAGGCGTTCGGCGCGGTCTTTCGTGCAGGATCGATGATCACGGTCGGCGGTTCCTCAGCGACGCGCGACAAAAGCTCGCCGTCATTGAGACAAAAGTTGATGTCGGTTTCCGCGTATGTTTGTCCGCACCGGGGACATCTTTTCATAGAGCTTCCTTATTTGCGTATCTCGAGGTCCTTGAACGCGATGCGAGCGGCGTCGCCCGAATAAATGCCGGCCACTCCGCCTCGGTAGCCGTGCGTGTTTTTGATGGTCGTAACCTTTTGGTCGTTGATATAAAGGTCGATGTTGTCGCCTTTATGGTCCGCACGGAGAGTATTTTCCTGCATTCCCGATCTGATCGCCGTCGAGCCAGCCCATTTCACAAGGTCGATCTCCTGCCGCGGAGCGTGGCGGACCACACGGTACTTTTGGTTTTTCGTGTCGATGAGAAACGCATAGCCTTTCTGCAGCGGCACCGGGTCGCTAAGAAAGATCAATCCGTAACCGAGCTGAGAATCCGCATTGTCCACATTTCGCAACGTAACGCTGGTAACCGCAGATTCGGTGCTGTATTCGGGCTTCGCGACGAGCACGTAATAGTAGCCCTTGCGTTTAGAGGACATGAAAAACTCGCCGTTGCGAAATTCGGTTATCCCGATGTCCGAGTTTGTCCGGACCCAGCCGGAGAGGTCGATCTTTTCGACCTTTGTCCTCGAGTCATTTTTGGATTCCCATGAATTCGAAGACGAGTTCGAGCCCCAGGAATTCGACGACGAATTCGAAGAGTTCGCGATGCTTACGGAATTCGCGTTATCACCAGTCTCGCCCATCGCGGCGAGAAAGATGAATCCGACAACCCCGCCGCCGCATAGCAGCAAGCCGATGCCGAGAATTCCCACGACCCACATCCATGCCTTCGACGATCTTTTCGGCTGCATCGAATAGCCCGGCTTTGCGTCCCAGCTTGTCTGGATGCTCGGCTGTGCGAATTGGGGATTGGGGCTCGTCTGGGCTGGCTGATGCATCATTACCGTGGGCGGCGGCTCATTAGCGACCGTAAGCACGGTGCCGTCCTCGAGGCAGAAATTCAGCGCGTCGTCAGCGTAGGTTCGTCGGCAGGTTGGACAGATCTTCATTTCCTTGGTTCGTGGTAGATAACGGCGGTCGAAAATGCCACCGTATTATACGCATTTTTCCGCTCAAAGGATAACAACGCCGAAGAAAGACGAAATGTTCTGGCAATGAAGAGAGCAGCGGTCAGAGCATCGTCGCGCCGCAGCGGCCGCAAAATTTGATGTTCGGCGGGAACGAACCGCCGCAGTTTCGGCAGATCCGTTCGGCCTGTGGCGGGAGGCCCGCTGATGCTGACGGCCAGGACGGCCCGCCGCTTGGCGGGCCCGCCATATTCAAGCCGCATCTGCCGCAGAACTTCGAATTCGGAGCGAGCGGCGCGGAGCAACGCGGGCATGCACTTGTGCTCCTCTGCTCGCCCGGCGAGACCAGAACGAACGACCGGCCACCGCAACGCCCGCAAAATTTGACGCCCTCGGCGAAACGGGAGTGGCAAGTGGCACAGGCGACGATGCCGGGAATAAGGCTCGACTGCCCGCCGCTGCTGCCCTGCGAGGGCGACGGCTGGCTGCCCATTTCGGAAGCTCCGCGAAGCTGCGCCTGAATGACCTGCTCCTCGGCTCCGTCGCGGATCTCTATCACGCGCTCATCGTCGCGCTCGCCGGACCTGGAAACGCGAAGTATGTGCTGCCCGGCCGGAAGCCCGGTCAAGACGACACGGCCCGATCGTCCGATGCTTCCGCGGCGTTCGTCGTCGATATAGACCTCGGCACCGAACGGCCCGAGGACCACCAATCGCGATCCGCCCGAATGGCTGGAGTCGCGAACATCTTCCGCGGCCTCCTCGAGATCTTCGATCCACTCGGCAACGGTCGAATGCCGCTCAACCGCCTCGATAGCGAGCGAGCGCATTATCACGTTCTCGACATCGGCGGGCACGTCGCTCCGGATCGTCGAAAGCGGCGGTGCAGCGTGCATTATCTTTTGCATCACAAGCTGCATCAGGTCGCCGGAGAACGGCGTGCGCCCGCCTAACATCAGATAGGCGATGGTGCTCAGGGCGTAAATATCGGCCCTGATGTCGACGCCGACCTCGGGCTGCATCTGCTCGGGGGCCATGAATTCCGGCGTGCCGATAATGCCCCGCGACGACGGAGTCGCGTTAGAGCTGATATCCGTGACCGTCTGGTTCACGATCTTGGCGAGGCCGAAGTCGCCGACCTTTACAAAGCCGTCGCCCTTGCCTTTTTGCATTATGAAGATGTTGGCGGGCTTAAGGTCGCGATGAAGGATGCCGATCTCGTGTGCCGCGTCGACGCCGTCGGCGATCTGACGCAGCAGCCTGACCGCTCGTTTGACCGCCAGCGTTCCTTCGCGGCGAAGAAGGCGGTGAAGCGTCTCGCCCTCGACGTATTCCATGACGAGGTAGAAAATGCCGTCGCGGGTCTCGCCGAAGTCGGTTACGCTAACGGTGTTCGGGTGCTGTATGGACGCTGCGGCCTGGGCTTCCCTCTCGAATCGTGCGATCGCCTCGCCTTCCTGCAGATCGTCGCTGTTAAGGATGTCCTGGCGGACGGTCTTTACGGCTACCCGGCGTGTGGAGAATTTGTTGTCGTTGGCAAGATAGACCTGGCCCATCGCTCCGCGGCCGAGGCGTTCGAGCAGGACGTAGCGGTCGGCGAGCAGCGGCGTTCCCGGCAGCGAAAGCCGCGTCGGCGTCTGATCGGCAGGACACACCGCTACCTCATCCGGGTAACACACATCACATTTCGGGCATTCTTTCATCGTCGGAGACGGCGCCTTAGCAGAGCAGGCTATCTAATTCTATACGAAAGAGTAAGGAAACTTTAGAGCAGTGTGAGGTTTGATTAGTTCAAAAACTATTTGCTATACTTTCGTTTCGCTTGGGTCGATAGCTCAGTCGGTAGAGCAGCGGACTCTTAATCCGCGGGTCGCAGGTTCGATCCCTGCTCGGCCTACCAGGAAATGAAAACCACCGGTCAAACGCCGGTGGTTTTTCATTTGCGGGATCAATCTACCTTGTCACGCCATTTCAGGACCTCGTCGCGAAGCAGCGGATTTTGCTGGAAACTGCCGGTTTGCCCCTGTGCCGCGGTAGCCCGCTGGATATGCCAATAGCTGAGGCCCAAACTACCGATCGCCCTGAGGTACTTGCTTCGTGCCCCGAACTTGCCGCCGAAGATACCGCCAAGCAGCCAGCCGGTGCTCCTGAACGCCGAGGTCGCCTTTTTTGCATGCTCCTCGGGGATCAACCCGCGCGCGACGTCGATCGCGAGCATCTCCTTTAGAATCTTGCTTTGCCGCCACATGATGAGGAACGCGAAGAGCACGAAGAGCAGGAAGAACGGGATCTCAAGTATGAGATAACCGACAAGAAAACCCTCGAGGCCGAAGAAAACTGCCATGCCGTTCCAAAGTGCATGAAGGAACACCGCTCCGAGATAGCCGATAACGGGCATCAGGAACTTGACGAATGCGTTGTGTGACTCGCGGGCCATGCCGACACCGATCCCTGTCATTGCGGTAAAGGTCACGTGCGCAAAGGGCGAAAGGACTCCGCGGAGAACGAAAAGCAGGACCAATGCAGGCAGACCGCCCTGGCCGAGTGCACGTCCGTAATAAAGAACGTTCTCAACCGTTGCAAAGCCAAGTGCAATAACGCCCGCGAAGACGATGCCGTCGAGGATGTCGTCGAAATAACGCCGGAAAAAGATCAGCAGGACCAGCAAACCGACGCCCTTCGATGCTTCTTCCACGACCGGGGCCGAGACCACCGCACCGAGAACATCGCCGAGGATCATTCCCTCTTCACCGCCAACTCCCACCGCCACGCCGATGCCGACACCGGTATTAACAATGAAGGACACAACGACCGCGACGAGTGCTCCCCAGGCAAACGCGAGTGCGAGCAGCCAGAGCGGTTCGGGGTCGTAGCGATCGAGCCACATCAGCGGCAAGAGGTAGAGCATCGCGGGCGTGAATGCCACGACCGCCGCGATCACCGCCGGCAAGGGGCCGACGCTCACGATCATCAAACCGATGACGATTAGCGAAAGAAAGACGATGGCAAGGATAGTAATGCCGATCCCGATATAGCGGCCCGTCCGGCTCGGCTCCGGCTTTGGAACGACCTGGCCGAGGCCGATATTCGCCATCGAATTCTGCAGGTTGTCCGGCGTTGCGCGTGCGGCCTGTTCGAATTGCTGCAGCTGCAGTTCGCGGAATTCTTCTCGCGGCAGCGCAGGCTGCTGGTCGCCCTCAATCCGTATAGATGCTGTCACGCCGTTTTTGCCGAACTGAACGGTGTCGCCGTTGGAGAGCTTTTGTTTCTGAATCCGGGAGCCGTTCACGATGGTCCCGTTCGTGCTGTTGTTATCGGTGATGTAATAACCGTCGGGGCGTGCTTCGATGAATGCGTGCTGCTTTGAGGCGATCCGTTCGCTGATGGGGTCGAACCTGACGGAACAATTCTCACCGCGGCCGATCGTCAGGAAACCGGTTTCAAGATCAAAAACCCGGCCGGCGAGCATGCCTTCATTGATCGTGAGCTGCAATTTCATAAAGCAATCATAGAAGCAAAAGACCCAAAGTCAAGTTAATGCAATGACTTCGGGTCTCTTACGTATAACTGTGATACGGCCGCTATCTGGGCTGGACCGACGATGGCGATGGAAGGTCGCCGCCGACGCCGAACGAGCGGGCATCGAACGCTCCGTCGGAACTGTTTATGCGGTACCAAACACCTGAACTGGGACGGAAGACCGCGATGTCCGATTTGCCGTCGCCGTCGTAATCCGCCGGCACCGGAATGTCCTCAGCGATGCCGAATTGATAAGCCGAGAAGGCATTATTCGAACTACTGAGCATGTACCAGACGCCGGTCGAGGGACGGAAGATGGTGTAATCCGAACGGCCGTCACCGTTCATATCGGCGACGAGCGGCTTGTCGCCCGCAAGGCCAAAGGTCGTAAACAGCGGAAGGCTGGACGAACTCTGCATGACGTACCAGGTTCCGGTCGAGGGCCGCCAGATTGCGAGATCGGCCTTGCCGTCGCCTTCGAAATCACCGGTCAGCGGCTTGTCGCCGTTTACGCCCCATTGGACAAAACGAATCCCCAGCTTGCTCTGCAGAACGTACCAGACTCCGTTCGACGGACGCCAAACAGCGAAATCGGTCTTTCCGTCGGCGTCGTAGTCTGCGGGAACAGGGACATCGCCGTTAGCGCCGAACTGGCTTGCCATAAACCCGGACGTACTTCCTATCACGTACCAAACTCCGGTAGAAGGCCGCCAAACGGCAAAGTCTGATTTGCCGTCCGCGTCGTAGTCGCCCGTGACGATCTGATCCTCAGGAAGGCCAAAGAAAGTTGATGACGAGCCGGATGTTGAACTCGCTTCATAGATCCACTGGCCGGTCGTCGGGCGGTAGATCGAAATATCCGTCTTTCGGTCGCCGTCAAAGTCAGAGACGACATTCTTCGCGGGCTGGTTCAGGCCCGTTACGTCTACCGCATAAAGCCCGGTCGCGAGATCACCGATCAAAACCTTGTCGTCGCCGAGAAACGGGAACACAGCCCATGCACCGGCGTAAGTCGTCGGAAGAGCATTCTGAAGGCTGTCGCTGCCGCACATTATGTCCCACGGGTCGGAGACCGTCGAAATTTCCTTTGCTGATTCTTCGGGAGAAAAGACGGTCGGGAAAGTGTCGTACTGGCCGATCCGGATCGGGTCTTCCGGCTTTGATATATCAAAGACCTGAAGCCCCGCCTGATACCACGAAACGTAAAGACGGTTACCCTTTACCACAGGATTATGCGGCGTCACCGCGTTGAGCCCGAGGTCGTTCATTGAGATGCGTTTGATCAAAAGCGGGGTCGAGGGGGTGCGAACGTCGTAAACACGAATGTCGCCGGGGCTTGCTCCGTTGCTGTTCGTCACCTCGCGAGCGCTGTAAAGGTAATTTCCGTCCTCGCTGGTCCAGCTGCTGTGCATCGAATTACCGGCGGTAACTGACGCGCTCGGGTCTTCGATCGCGCCCAAAAGCTGCGGCTGCTGTGTCGTAAGGTTCGAAATATCGTAGATCTCGGTCCGGGCCCGGAATGACGAATTTCCCCAACCCGAGGTGTACATCTTGTTGCCGCGGATATGCATTGCGTGGATCCACTGGACCTCTGTCGGCACCAGGTCGCGGACGAATACGGGAGATGACGGATTCGTCACGTTGATGATCTTGATGGTCTTTACCGAGGTCGAGTTCGAATTTTCGATCAGGTAAATGCCGCCATTCTGCTCGATGACCATCATCTCGTGGATCGAATTATGGCCGCCACCGTTCGTTGAGTTCACAGTGCCCAATAGCTGCGGATTCGCCGGATTCGAGAGATCAACGATATGAACACCGCCGGAATTGCCACTTCCGAAATAACCGCGGCCGTTCAGGACGATCGCCTCAAGGAACTGCTGGTTCGCTCCGGGGTTATACCAGGAAGCGAGCTGGGGCGAATCCGGGTTGGATATATCGAAAATGAACGCCCCGCGGCAGTTGTAGCTGCCCATCACGGCGATGTTCCCTTCCGCAAAAATATCCGCGAACTTCAAGCTTGAGGAAGTGGCGCATGTGGGTGCGATCTGCGAACGCAGACGGACTCCCTGAGCAAGTGCGGCCGACGCGGACAACGCGGTCATGGCAACGATAAAGGCAAAACGGATCACGGTCTTATGGGTCATATAGCTCGAAAAAGAAGGAAAGGACGCCCAGCCTCTTTCAAAGCCAAGCGTCCGGGTACCGATCACTAACTTACGGACTCGATGGTGATCATGAGGCAAGTTTCGACGCTTCCCGGATCGCCAGGTCAAATGTTCCCGGTTCGACCTTTCGGAACCGGCGGTTGCGGTTAAGAGAAACTGCAACCGAGATAGTAGGATTATTGCCCTTGAACTCCATTCCACCGGCAACCAGCAGGTTATAAAGCTCGTTGACATGTAGCGGTCTGCCCGCTTCGCGGAGCAGCAGCGTACAGGCCTGCGTTATCGTCCGGTCTGCAAAACGATGGCTGATGGGCTCGATCTTTTCCGACCTCGAGGGCACCCGCGGTTGGTTGATATACGCAACTGAAGGATTCGGATTGAACGACCGGACCGAATCGCCGCGGTTTCCGCCTCTGCCGGTCGAAGGCTCGGGCAAGCGTTCGAATTCGTCTTCGAACCTAAGCGTACGGGTCAACTGCTTCTGCGGCTGTGCCGGAAAATGATTTCCCGACCGCATCGTCACTAACAGGCTGTCGATCGCGGATTCGGTTTGGGAGGCGCTGTTCTCAAGGGCCTGGATCTCTTCGCGAAGGCGGTCAGACTCGGCCTCGACGTCCCGCAGACGGGCCATCAGGCGATGTTGAGCGTTGCGGGTCTGCCGCAGGCTCGTCTCGAGAGTCGCTATAAGGTTTTCGTCTAGCATCTTGGGGCTACAACTCTTACAAAATAATACGGATAACGCTTTCGCGTCGTGCAGGTGTGGGCCTTGGAGCTACCGGTTTCGGTCGATAACGTATCCGGGTATCGCGTCCAACGCATAACGATACTCGTTTTTCGGTAAAACTTCAAGGTTTTTTCTCGATGCCGAGGCGTATTCTATTGCTACAGAACGAGTTTCGTCTATCAGCCCGTAGTGCCCGATACGCTCGAGCAGGTATTCGCGGCTGCCTTCGGGATACTCGCCTGCGATCATTATCTCCCGCAGCGTTTGTTTGACCGCCGGTTCGCGTTCGATGAGCAGCAATAAGGGCAGCGTGATCTTGCCCTCAAGAAGGTCTGCACCCGCCGCTTTCCCGATCGACTCGGCACTTGAGGTTATGTCGAGAATATCGTCCGCGAGCTGAAAGGCGATGCCGAGGTTCATGCCGTATTCGCGAAGCCCGGCCTGTGATTCGCCGCTTGCACCGCCCAGTATCGCCCCGATCTCGCAGCAGCCCGACATCAGATACGCGGTCTTGCGTTTAAGAATGTCGAAATAATCGTCGCGGGTGATCTCGACATTTCCGATTGTCGTCAGCTGAATTATCTCGCCCTCGGTCATCTTTCGCGTCAGCCGCGTAAGGATGTCGAGTATCTCCAGCGACCGCTCGCGGAGCGACGTCTCGAACGCCGTCATGTAGAGCCAATCGCCCATCAACACGGCAGCCTGGTTACCAAAGCGAGCATTTACTGAAGGCTTGTTGCGGCGGAGATCGGCGTTATCGATGATGTCATCGTGCACCAGCGTCGCAGTGTGGAGCATCTCCATCACGGTCGCGAGCCGGATCACGTTATCCGAAGCACCACGGTCAGAAACAGACCGCGCGGCCAGGATCAGCAACGCCGGGCGGACGCGCTTGCCGCCGGACGAACGCAGGTAGTCGCCGAGATAGTTGACGACCTGGATATTCGACCGGACCTGTTTTTCGAACTCAGCCTCAACGAGCCCAAGTTCGTTCTTGATCAAGCCGAATATCTTGCGGGCTGCATCGCTCGGAAGAAGGTCTTTTTTTGCCGCGGCAAAGATCTGCATTAGTTAGACCTGTAGTTGTCGAACTGCATGTCGATGCCGAAGTCATGCCCCTTGAGAGCGGCGATGACCTCTTGAAGCGTATCCCGGTCCTTACCGGAAACGCGGACCGTTTCGCCCTGGATCGACGCCTGCACCTTATACTTGCCGTCCTTGATGTATTTGACGACCTCTTTTGCCTTGTCGGTCGGGATTCCCTGTTGGATCTTGACGACCTGGCGAACGGTTCCGCCGGCGGCCGGTTCGACCTTTTGATAATCGAGTGCCTTTAGCGAAATGCCGCGTTTTACGAGCTTGCTCTGCAGAATAT
>JAUCQE010000483.1 GCA_030372865.1 Pyrinomonadaceae bacterium | reverse complement strand
TTCACACCATGCAAGAACGCCGTCACGGCACACGATACGTCATTTCATTTCCGATAAAGATCCGCTGGAAGGACGAGAACGGGAACGAGGTGATCGAGGACGGTTTGACCGAAAACGTCGGCCCGAATGGCACACTCGTTTATCTTCCGCGTCGGCTGCCCACCGTCGGTTCAAAGGTCAACCTTACCGTCACCGAGAACACCGATGACCCGGTAACTGTAACCGCACAGGTCATCCGCCTTGAGCGAAACGCCGCCCACCCGCAGGCGGCATTGAACCTGGTCGACGGCGTCCGCAACTGGAAGAAGAAAGTATTCGATCTCGCCGCCGAGACCATCGCAGGGCAAAAGCCGGAAGAAGTTGACGAATGGTAGAACGGTGAGCAGTAAGCGGTAAGCGGTAAGCGGTAAGCAGTAAGCAGTAAGCAGTAAGCAGTAAGCAGTAAGCAGTAGAAGGACGCGGCAGATTATCACTTATTACTTATCAGCTATCACTTATTTCGGACCCAGTGTTTTACGCCTGATCGCAAACAGCCGACAGCTCACTGCTTACCGCTCACGGCTAACAGCTAGCTGATAACTTTCCTATGAAGATTCTTGTACTCGGGGCCGGACGCATGGGGCATGGTGCGGCATACGATCTTGTTCATAACTCGCCGGATGTCGAGGCCGTCACGGTCGCGGATTTCGACCTGAAAAAGGCCGAGCTCGTCGCCGAACAGGTCGGCACATCTCGCATTACGGCACATCATGTCGACGCCGCGAACGAATCGGACGTTGCACGGCTGATGGCCGGTCACGACAGCGTCATCTCTTGCGTCAATTACTGGTATAACGAATCGCTATCACGGGCTGCTATCGCGACGGGCACCAATTTCTGCGATCTCGGCGGGAATAACTACGTTGTCGATGCACAGCTTGCAATGGATGACGAGGCCCGTGCGGCGGGCATCAATATCATCCCGGATTGCGGCCTTGCCCCCGGCATGGTCTCGGTGTTGGCGATGCACGGTGCCGCAAATTTCGACCGCGTCGACGAGATACATCTGTCTCTTATACACATCTCCGAGCCCACGAGACAGCGCTGTGTATCTCGTATGCC
>JAUCQE010000482.1 GCA_030372865.1 Pyrinomonadaceae bacterium | reverse complement strand
GATTGCAAGCTTCGAGAACTTCAGCGCGTGGTTTGCGTTGTTGTTGCTGCGGTCGAGCGTGTCGGTCGTCTTGTGGATAGCGGTGTTATATTCGGCAGGATATTTGGCCTCGAAAGGCATGGACGCGGGATACTGTTTATTATGCCATGAGGCATGATCCGAACACGCATAGCCACACGCGGAATCTATAACGACCAGACTGGGCTGATATGCCGTCACCAGATTTTTGATGAATTGATTCTGTGCGGCGTTAGTGAAATCAGTGATCACTGCAATATCCGCGCTTGCGCCCTTGAAGTTTGTCATGTCGAGCTGCAAGGCTCCAATGACATTCTTGTTCTGTAGGCGGTAGTTATCGGCAATGTTCTTCGAGCCCACCAAGCCGATCTCTTCAGCCGCGTAGGCCATGAATTGCACGGTACGCTTCGGCCGGAAATTCTTCTCTTTTATCACCCTAATGGCTTCCGTCATGCTCGCTATGCCAGATGCATCGTCGTCGGCACCAGGGGCATTGCCCGTTGCACCACCACTACTGTTTATCGAATCCTGGTGACCGCCAACGACGACGATCTCGTCGGGAAACTCAGTGCCTTGTATCGTCAGGACTATCGAAGGCTGCGGCGTTAAAAAATCGCCGCTGGCATTGAGGTGAGCGTAGGGCATTACCGACATGTCCGAGCGTCCGGTTGCCAGCGTTCGCCATTTTGAAAGGATCATGTTGGCGCCGTCGAGTCCGCCCTGCTGGTCGTGCCTGCGAGTATGGAGCGCGGAAAGGTCGATGATCGTCTGCCTGATCGTCGGTTCCTGTGCTGCCGCGACCATCGGCGTGACGGCCGCCTGGTTATCTATCGTGTAATCGACGAATGCCGCGTCGGGAGACGCGGCAGCAAAATTCGATATCGTTTCGACAGCCTCTTCGTAGGTTGAATGTCGGATAAACCCGGAGCACTTATGGAAGGACTCGTGCATCTTTCCCGAGAGCGCAGCAAGCTGGAGTTCGTCGGCCTTCGCGATCGCGATGCCATTTCGCTCCTCAATGAATTCGATCACCGGCGTGCCCTCTGCATTCAGGGATCTTATATGTGCAAGCTCGCTCGCATCGGCGGTAAGCCAATACTGCGGCGGGCCGGCTTCAGTGCGGGAATCGTTGAAAACTAATGACGAACCAAAATATACGGCTGCGGCAACGATGAGCGCCGCTAATGAGAAGCGTAAGGTCCTATGCACGAAATCCTCCAGAGGT
>JAUCQE010000481.1 GCA_030372865.1 Pyrinomonadaceae bacterium | reverse complement strand
ATCACACCTTTCATATTGACGAGAAACTGAAATATTAATCGATAAAACGCTGATACCAAAGCTCCAGCATCAAAAGTGTCCAGATCTGGAAAGCATGGTCGCGCTTGCCGGAAGTGTGCTCATCGACATCGGGGCGAATCACCTCGGGGCGAACAACGCCGCGGTTCTGTGCGGTCTCGGAAAGCAGCGTGTCGCGGACGAAACCCTTCATTTCAGAACGAAACCACTTCCCGACCGGCACGCCAAAGCCCATCTTTCTCCGGTAAATGACCTCCCGCGGCACGAGCCGCTCGGCGACCTTCTTCAGCAGCGACTTTGTCTTGAATCCCCTCATCTTGAGATGCTCCGGCAATGAAGCCGCAAACTCGATCAGGTTATGATCCAGAAAAGGCGACCGGGCCTCGAGTGAATTCGCCATCGTCGCGATATCGACCTTGACCAAAAGGTCATTTGGAAGATAGGTCAAGTGATCGACCAGCATCGTCGTGTCGAGCGTGCCCGAACCATTGGCAGTGCTGAACCAGCGGTCGAGATATTTGATCGGATCTGCCGCCTTTATCGACCGCTCGAAATCTGCTGTATAGAACTCCTGCTTTGCGTCGCGGCTGAATGTCGACATCCAGCGGAAATAGCGTTCGTTTCGCGGCAGGTTCGCGGCCTGTAGAAAACGCTTCGTATCGCGGACGCGGCTTCGTTTGAGCTCCGACGTCGGAAACAAGGCGGCGGGGGTTTCGATGAAAAGTTTGCGAAGCGGCCGCGGCACCGCAAGATAGCGTTCGGCTATCTTCATTGCCGCATAACGCTCGTAGCCCGCATAGCTTTCGTCGCCGCCGTCGCCGTTCAATGCAACGGTGACATGCTTGCGGGTTTCGCGTGCGACATAGTAGGTCGGTATTGTCGACGAATCGGCGTAAGGTTCGCCGTAATGATCGACCAGCGTCGGCAAGATCTCGAGGGCATTTGGCCGGACGATGAACTCGTTGTATTCCGCCCCGACGTGTTCTGCGACCCGCCTTGCATACTTAAGCTCGCTGAAATCCTGCTCCTCGAACCCGATCGAAAACGTCTTGACCGGCTGGGAACTCTCCTGGGCCATCAGTGCCACGACCGTCGATGAATCAACGCCCCCTGAAAGGAACGCACCTAGTGGCACCTCGGATATCATCCTCAGCCGCGTAGATTCCCGAAGTATCCGCGTCGTTTCTTCGATCGCCTCCGCTTCGGATATCTTGATCTTCTTAGAGAAATCGGGCCGCCAATATCGATGTGTCTCTATCTCGCCGGCCTTCCATTTCAGCCAGTGGCCCGGCTCGAGCTTTCTTATTTGCTCGAATGCCGTCAGCGGTGCCGGGACGCAAAGATATGAAAGATAGGCGTCGATGGCTTCCGGGTCGACCTCACGCGAAATCGCGGGGTGCACAAGCAGTGCCTTGAATTCCGATCCGAAGATAAGGTCGCCGTTTGGCTGATGCGAATAAAGCAGCGGCTTTTTGCCGACGCGGTCGCGGGCGATAAAAAGCTCTTCGGCACGCTCGTCCCAAATGGCAAAGGCGAACAT
>JAUCQE010000480.1 GCA_030372865.1 Pyrinomonadaceae bacterium | reverse complement strand
AAACCAGGTCAGGATCTTCAACGTCGTAGATGAGATCTTCGCGAGCCTTTCTTCGAAAGCCGACGCACGGGAAATCGCATTGATAAACGAGATCGCACCGGATGCCCGCGTAACGGCCGACCTAATGCGGCTTGAGCAAATGCTCACCAATCTCATCGACAACGCCATCAAATTCAACCGCGAAGGCGGTACCGTGACCGTATCGATCGAACGAAAAGGCGATAAAGACTTAGTTTTTGTTAAGGATACGGGCGAAGGGCTACCGGCCGCGCATCTGAACCGCATATTCGAAAGGTTTTATCGCGCCGACCGCGGACGGACACGTGAAGTAGGCGGAACCGGTCTCGGGCTCGCGATCGTCAAGCACCTTGCGAAGCTCCACAATGGCGAGGTTTCCGTCAGATCTACGCTTGGGCAAGGGACGGAATTCGTCATCGAATTGCCGGTACACACCGATGTTCAGCCGCTCTAAAAACCTTCCCAGCCGTGTCAAACTGTGTTATAATGGCATTTCTTTCTGATAATCATAACTAGTTGCGATCCTGCGGTAGCCCGGCTGTCATTCATTGGTTCATCCTTAGCAATTTTAGGAGCGAAACAGTATGGAACTCAGTATTGGACAGAAGGTGGCATATCCCAGCCAGGGAGTTTGCATGGTCGAGCACATCGAAAGCAAGACCATCGGCGGAAGCACGATCGAATGCTACCTGCTGCGCGTCCTTAGCGATAACTCCTCAATTCTTGTCCCGATGAGAAATGCCGAAAGTGTCGGGATAAGACCGGTAATTTCCTCGCTTCAATGTAAGACCCTGATCAGCCGTCTCAAGAAAGATTTCGATGAGGTTTCATGCGACTGGAAGACACGGTCCCGCGAATACGCAGAAAAACTACGTTCGGGCGACGTGTTCGAGGCCGCCGATGTGCTAAAGAAACTTACCTTCCTTAGCATGGAAAAGAAACTTTCGTTCCGTGAGCAAAACCTGCTCGAAAAAGCGAAGTTCCTCATTATCTCTGAGATCACGAACGCGCAGACCGCCGATGAACAGGCTTTAAGCGACGAGATCGACAGATTGGTCCTTGCGGCATGCAAGAAACACCTGTCGACCCAGCCCCGCGTAATGTCCGCCGCGGCACACTAGTCTTTTTTCGGCCGCTTGTAATTTGCCCGCACCACGGTCTTAATGTTGCCGCGGACGTGGAAGTCGCCTTCTATCTTCACCCGGAGCGGATCGCACGCCTTAACAAAATCCTCCATGATCATGTTGATGACGTGCTCGTGAAATACTTTCACGTTGCGGAACGAATTGATGTAGAGCTTAAGGCTCTTGAGTTCGATACAGCGTTCGTTCGGGACGTAGCTTAACCTGATCACCGCAAAATCCGGGAAATCCGAAAAAGGACAGATCGCCGTGAACTCCGGGATCTCAAATTCGATCCAGATCTTGCTCCCCGGATATTCGTACCCGAAGGTATCGAGCGGGTAGAGTTCCATCTCGTCCCGCGGGGTCGAGCGAATGTCCAATGCCTGCAAATTCTCAGGCTGCAATTTAATATCGTCTAACATGCTTTTCTAATACTACTGATCTTTTTATTACTAAACTTCCTTACCGATGCAAGATCACGCAGGCCTAATGCCTGCAGATCCTGCAACAGGTTCACAAATATTCGGGCCGTTGCACGTGCGTCTGTCTCTTATACACATCTCCGAGCCCACGAGACAGCG
>JAUCQE010000479.1 GCA_030372865.1 Pyrinomonadaceae bacterium | reverse complement strand
CAGGCGGAATCCGTCGCCGTCGCCCGCCAGATCAACGGTGAACAGCAGACCCGCACGCCGACCTCGGTGCGCAGCTTCACGGGCCTGCTCGGCACGGAAGCCGGCGTCTCGAGCGAACTTTCGCCCGTCGGCGTCAACGGCAACGGCAACGTCTCGCCCTCGGTCAACGGCACGCGTACGACATCGACGAGCCTTTTCTTCAACGGCGTCGATGCGACGAACATCACGAGCAACGAAGGTGCACTGACGGATAACATTTCGCCCGCTCCCGAAACTCTTCAGGAAGTTAAGCTCCAGACATCGCTTTACGACGCGTCGACCGGACGCAGCGGCGGCGGCAACTTCCAGCTCGTTACGAAATCGGGCGGCAACAACTTTACCGGCTCGGCTTACTATTACCTGCAGAACAAAGCGTTCAACTCGAACGAGTTCTTTCTGAAGGAAAGCGGTAACGAGAAGCCGCGTGCCGACCGCACCGAGACGGGCTTTACCATCGGCGGCCCGATCGTCAAGGACAAGTTCTTTTTCTTTGGGGGATATCAATTCACCGACGCAAACACCGGCCTCGTTCCCACGGCACGCACGCGGACGGTGCTTCCGCTCGCTCTCAGCGCGCTCGGGCAGGACCGTTCTGCCGCAGCCATCGCCGCCGCATTCAACCAGTTCAACGGTTGTGCCGGAGCGACGTGCCTTACCGCCGCGGACATCAGCCCGATCGCGGTGAACATCTTTAACCTTCGCAACCCGGTGACCGGCAACTTCGTGCTGCCGTCGATCACGAACTTCCGTGCACTCGGCACCGTCGACCAGACCGGTACCGGCGTTTACCAGTTCGGCCTTTTCCCAACGGTCGCGACCCGCACGCTGACGCGGAACAACCCGCTCGTCGAGGTGGTCTCGGTCGAGCCGTCAAAGTTTCGCCAGAACCAGTTCACCACGCGTCTCGACGGCCAGCTTTCGAGCAAGAACACGCTCAGCGGTACGTTCTTCTTCTCGGATTTCCCGGGCTTTGATTCCTTCCCTGACCCGAACAGCCTGGCTTCGCCCTTCACGCTCCGCCGCGACGACCGCAACCGGACGCTCTCGATCGGCGACACGCACATATTCACGCCGAACTGGATCAACGAGGTCCGCTTCGGTTACTTCTATCTCAACAACACCCGCCGCCTCGACGACCCGTTCCTGACGGACGAGTTCACCAACGACGCGATCGGCGTGCTCAACCCGGCATCGACCTTTGACGACAGCATCGCGACGCGCCGTCTTGGCCACTACATCGGCCGCAACAACATCGCGAACTTCTCCTTCGGCGGCCCGAACGATTCGTTCAACCGCCGCAAGCAGGTGACCTATAGCATCGCGAACAACGTCAACTGGCTCTACCGGAACCACAACTTCAAGTTCGGTGC
This sequence comes from Pyrinomonadaceae bacterium, assembly GCA_030372865.1. Classification (GTDB taxonomy): domain Bacteria; phylum Acidobacteriota; class Blastocatellia; order Pyrinomonadales; family Pyrinomonadaceae; genus OLB17. The sequence goes on along the minus strand of JAUCQE010000479.1, from coordinate 1,520 downwards.
CGAATTCAAACAGCACCAGTACGACAGCGACCTGCCCGAAGAGCAGGCGACGGAATTCGAAAAGTTCGATTCGTTCACGCAGCTTCTCACCGGCAATGCCACCGAGGCCGACACGCAGTACGGCATCACCGCAAAGCAGTTCCGCTTCCGCGACATCGGCCTTTACTTCACCGATACGTGGAAGCTCAGCCAGCGGCTGACTTTGAACGCCGGCCTCCGCTATGAGCTTTTCATGTGGCCGACGGAAAAGAACGGCTACATCGGTAACTTTGACCTCGAGCCCTACCAGTCATGCTTTACGCAGTCGGGCGGCACGAATTCGCTCTGCGATAACCCGATCAACGGGTTCATCGTTCCGAGCAATGCGGGCACGACCGGCCTTGCGGTCGTCGATGGCGCGGTCGGCGTGACCCGCCGAGCCGAGAACAAGCACACGCTGAACGGTCAGGACCTTAACAACTTCGCCCCGCGTGTGGGCCTTGCTTATTCCATTAACGACAAGCTCGTCGTCCGCGGCGGTTACGGATTGTTCTACGACCGTCCGTCGGCGGCGTTCATCAACACGATCTTCTCGAACTACCCGTATCTTCGCGAGGTCGAGATCACCGTTCCGAGCGGCAACGTGCCGATGGCGAACGCCTGGTTCAACACGCCGACGACCATACCGCTCAGCGACTGGCTGCCCTTCCGCATCGTCCGTTCGTCGGGCGCCGGCGGCTCCTATTCGATCCGCGACAACACGCCGGTCTTCACCGATTCGCGCGGCACGCCGCAGGGAGCGAACTGCAACATCGCGACCGGCGTAGGCTGCACCCGCGGCAACATCGCCGAGACGTTCGAGTTTCGTGCGATCGACCGCAACCTGAAAACGCCGTACATCCACCAGTGGAACGTCGGCGTGCAGTACGAGCTGATGAAGGACCTCATGTTCGAGGCCCGCTATACCGGCACTGCCGGCAAGAACCTGCTCGTCGCCCGTGCCCTGAACCAGGGTTACGACCTCAACGATCCGCTGACGCCCGACCACATCTTCGAGCGTTTCAACCAGGCATATCTTGCCGCCGGCTCGCCGAACGGCCCGCTGAACTCGGGTGCGACCGCACGCGACCGCGGCATTGGCCGTGCGTTCGGTTTCCTGAACACGGTGACCGGGCAGACGGACCTTAACCTTGCGAACGCGAACGGGCAGATGATCAACTTCGAAGCACGTGTGCCGATCCTCGGCTTCAACGTACCCGAGGCGATCCTGCTCCAGTCAGAGGGCTATTCGAACTACCACGGCGGCCAGTTCAGCCTGACAAAGCGTCTCTCGCAAGGGCTGCAGTTCAACGTCGCCTACACCTTCTCGAAATCGATCGACATCATGTCGTCCGACCCGGGCAGCACCGCCGGCGGCGGCAAGCCGGACGTGCCGAACACCGGCTTCATTGCACAGGGCGACGCGAACAACATCGATAACAACCGCGGCGTTTCCGATTTTGACCGCACGCATCGCTTCACCTCAAACTTCGTCTGGGACA
>JAUCQE010000478.1 GCA_030372865.1 Pyrinomonadaceae bacterium | reverse complement strand
TTATCTGTGAACTCGGGGCCGAATGGGTCGGCGAAAGCCACGAACGGATCAAGGCACTCTGCAAGGATTTCGGCATCCCGCTGCAAAAGCATCAGTTCGCCGATTTCCTGATGCAGAACGGCCGCGTGTCCCGCCCCGGCGAGTGGAATTTCACTGCACAGGCAAACACTGCTTTCGAAAAGTTGCTCGCGGGATTTGAGAAGCTCACACCCGCACAGCAGCGGATGCTCGACCGCAAGGATTGGTGGACGCATCTTTCGGACAGCGGCTTTACACAGCCCGACCTAATACTTCGCGAACTCGCGGACAGCACCGATTTCGGCGAATCGATCCGCCACGTTTCTGCCTTCGGTGCCCTTGCCGAATACGCCGCGAACGAGGAAGCGGAAGTAAAGGGCAAGACGCAGAACCAAATGGATTACAAGATGACAGGCGGCAATTCCCGCCTCGTCAGCGAGTTCGTAAAACGCATCGGCGAAGCGAATATCCGCACCGGCATCAAGGTAACCGAGATCAACCAGCGGGCCGGCGTCGTCACAGTTAAGGCGGGCGATGAAACATTCCGAGCCGATGCCTGCATCTGTACCGCACCGGTCGCGAGCCTTAGAAAGATCAAGTTCAACCCGCCGCTTCCTGCCGACCAGCGAAGCGCCGCGGAACGTCTGATCTACGCCCGCATCGTCAAGAACTCAGTGCTTTACGAGAACCGTTTTTGGAAAGAAGAGAACTTCTCGATGGTCACCGACATGACCTCGCACTATTACTTCCACTCGACGCAGAACCAGCCCGGCACCGAAGGAATTCTCACCGCCTATGCCATCGGCGACAAGGCGGACGTTCTCGCCTCGCAGGGCGACGCCCGGCGGATGGCCGTCATCACACGCGACCTTCACGATTTCAACGACCGTGCCCCGATGCTCGCGAAGGGCATCGCGTCCTACGCCTGGCAGCGTGACGAATTTACCGAGGGCGCATATGCTCTCTACCGGCCCGGCCAGTGGTTCGGCATCCGGCCCGTACTCGCCCGCCCTCACGGCAAGGTCCTCTTTGCCGGCGAGCACATCGCCGATTGGCAGGGCTTTATGGAAGGTGCGATCGAGACCGGCGAAGCCGCCGCAGCCAGCCTGATCCGCTGAGCTAGTTAACATTCCTGTAAAGCCGCGGACCCCCATCCGCGGCTTTTTCGTTCCTGAATTTATTCACACTTATTTAACTCCGTGTTCACGCGCTCTTAACCATGCGGGCATATTCTCTCCATTGCTAATCCGAAAACAGACATATCAAACGATCAGAGGGGCGGTAATCGAGATAAGACACGATATCCGCATCTCGGCTATTTTTCGAACGATATTTTAGGAGTGAACATGATATCCAGAATATTTTCGCGGCTTATCTGCGTGGCGTTGGCAGCCATGCTTGCCCCCGCGGTATTTGCACAGACGTCCGGCGGCCTTTCCGGCACCGTAAAAGACCCGAATGCGGCCGTCGTCCAGGGTGCGACCGTCACGGTCACCAACAAAGCGACCAACCTTACCCGCACTGCCGTCACGAATGAGGACGGCCGGTGGACGATAAACCTTCTTCCCGTCGGCGTTTACAGCATCTCGTACGAGAAAGAGGGGTTCCAGAAATCGATCGCGCAGGAGAACGAGGTCGAGGCCTCGGTCATCCGCAGCGTCGAGGTCGTGCTTGAGATCGGCGGTACCGAAGTATTCGTCGACGTCACGTCAGATCAGCCGCTTATCCAGGCGGAATCCGTCGCCGTCGCCCGCCAGATCAACGGCGAACAGCTAACCCGCACACCGACGTCGGTCCGCAGCTTCACCGGCCTTCTCGGCACAGAAGCAGGCGTCTCGAGCGAACTCTCGCCGGTCGGCGTGAACGGCAACGGCAACGTCTCGCCCTCGGTCAACGGCTGTCTCTTATACACATCTGACGCTGCCGACGAGTTCCGAA
>JAUCQE010000477.1 GCA_030372865.1 Pyrinomonadaceae bacterium | reverse complement strand
GCCTCTTCAGTCTCGATCAGAAATCGTTCGCCCTGTCGAAAAACGCGTACGGCTGCGATCAGCCTGCCCTGGGCATTTGGAAACGCCGCGATCATCTGCCCGCCATCGGGCAGCGTCTTCATATCGTTGGTGATCATTCCGTCCAGAAACTGCACGGCCTCCTTTCCCCAGACGGCGAAAAGGCCGCGTTTCTGTTGGTAATACCCGACTCCGCCGCTGCGGACGTGTTCGTAAGCTGCGATTTCCATTTGTATTGATTTTAAAGAATCAGGGGCGGTTACGCCAAAGCCTGCTCGATGGCGTGCTTAAGCGTTTGAAAATGCTCAAGCTGCAGGCCCAATCCTCGCTGGGCCGCGATCACCTGGGGGCTCGGGTGATAGAGCGGAATGATGCGTCGGCCGTTCCATTCGGCGGGCCGGCCTGCGTTGTTCTTTAACGTAAGATCGTGGGGCTCGATCAGTTTCAGGGCGTCCAGGGCAACGCTCCCGAGCGTCGCTAACAGCGGCGGGTCGATCAGCTCGATCGTCCGCTTAAGAAAGACGGAACAGTTTCTGATCTCCGTCCGCATCGGCTTTCGGTTGGCGTCCGTCGCCGTCCGCGGGCTGCACATTACCGAGTTCGTGATGAAGATCTCATCCCTGCTCAGCCCGATCGAATCCAGCAATGCCTGAAAGTTCTCACCCGATTTATCACCGTAGAAAGGCCGCCGCGTCCGGTCGGCTCCCTGCCGCCCCGGTGCCTCGGCGATAAAAAAGACCTTCGGCTGCAGGCTGCCGTTCAATTCGCTCAAAACCGCCCGTTTATCAGCAAGCTCGGGGCAAACCGTACAAGCGGCCGCCGCCGAACAAAGCTCGATAAACCCTTGGTCCTTTGAGAATTCCATAGCCGGATTTGATAGAATAACCTTTTAGACCAAACATCAGAAAGAACACAAAGGGTAATGAGCCAAGTATCAGAAGAGAGAATTTTAGAATCGCTTTCGCAGATCATCGACCCCGACCTGCGTAAGGACATCGTTAAGCTGGGTTTCGTTCGCGACCTTGAGGTCAGCGGCGGCGACATCTCGTTCCGCATCGTCCTGACGACGCCCGCCTGCCCCGTAAAGGAGCAGATGGAATCGCAGGCCTACGAGCTTGTCAGCGCGATCGAGGGCGTCACGAGCGTCAAGGTGACGATGGATGCCGAAGTTCCGCAGGGCCGCGGCATCGCGAATAACGTCGCGATACCGGGCGTGAAGAACATCATCGCCGTTTCGTCAGGCAAAGGCGGCGTCGGCAAATCGACCGTCGCGGTAAATCTTGCGGTCGCCCTCGCGCAGAACGGAGCAAAGGTCGGCATCATGGACGCCGACGTTTACGGCCCGAACGTGCCGCTTATGCTCGGCACCGGCTACGATCAGCCGGAGGTGGCGAACGGGCAGCTTCAGCCGATCGAAGCACACGGCGTAAAGATGATCTCGATGGCTGTCCTCGTTCCGCCGGACAAGCCGATGATCCTCCGCGGCCCGATGCTCCACGGCGTTGTCCGCCAGTTCCTTACCGACGTCAACTGGGGCGAGCTCGATTACCTCATCGTCGATATGCCTCCGGGCACCGGCGACGTCCAGCTTTCGCTCGCACAGCTTGTACCGGTTCAGGGTGCTGTTCTTGTCACGACGCCCCAAGAGGTTTCGCTCTCCGACGTTCGACGCGCCGTCAAGATGTTCGAACAGGTGGCTGTACCCGTCCTCGGCGTGATCGAGAACATGTCGTACTTTGTCGCTCCCGACACCGGCACGCGCTACAACATCTTTGGCGAAGGCGGCGGGCAAAAGCTCTCAGATGAATACGGCCTCAACTTCCTCGGCCAGGTGCCGCTTGGAATGGAAGTACGCGAAGGCGGCGACAAAGGCACGCCCGTCGTCGTTTCGGCACCCGATTCGCCCCAGGCCGCGGCCTTCCGCAAGGTCGCCGAAGAGGTCGCCCGCCACGTCTCCATCGAAGCGATGAAGCCGGAGCTTGTTATCTTGTCAAAAGCTAGATAGCGGTCAGCGGGAAAAATAGAAAAGGAGCGTAATGATTAAAGTCATCACGCTCCTTTTTTGTGTATACTATCGACGATCGTTTCGATTTCATTTCGCTCGCCACGATGTTTAAGAAACTGCTCGATATCCGAAACGCTTATCATGACGCGAAAGGCCAGGCGGTCGAAGATTCCATCAACGCTATGGAATCCGATACAAGATCGTGGCTGGGGCTATTTTTCCTTATCGTCGCGATGATGTTGTGGGGAGCCGCGTTGGAGCCGGGCTTCGGGCTGGAAGCCATATATGAACGCTTTGGATTTTTCTATCCCGCCATCGTCGTGTTCGCGACGACATACTTCGGCGTCTTCCTTACCTCGAAGCTTATCGTAAGGCCGACCGTTGAAGAGCGAACCGACGATACGAGTTATTTATCCATTTTCTCCGCCTGCGAGCGTCGAGAACGGCGGTCGATCGTCGCCGGTACCCTTGCTGTCGTACACGTCGTCATCCTTGCTGCATACCTCGTCGGCAAAGATCTCGCCTCTCATGAGATCGTTAAATAGGCCAACCTCTCGCGTTGCCCGCAGCATTTCCTTTACAGTTCGGCATCCCAAGACCTCGACCATCAGCCCGAGCTCGCAACCTTGCTCTTCACCGTCTCCAACAGCTTAGCGCTTCGGGCCGACATCCTTCCCGCTGCTTCGACCTTCTGCAGATGGGCGAGCGACCTTTGGTAGTGCTCGGTGGCTTTGCTTCGCCCTTCGGGCCCGACACCGGCGGCCTCGCCGAGTCCATAGTAAACCCTGGCTAATTCCGCATCGTCGAGGCTGCTTTCGTCCTGCGAACTAAGTATTCTTAGTGCCCTCTCGTAATACGCTCCGGCCTCCTGTTTTCGGCCGAGTTCTACTAACAGGTCGGCAAAGTCGACCATTGCCGTCGCAAAATTACCTTTCCCATACGCGTAGTCCGAATTTTCAACAAGCCGCTCGAACCGGCCTAACACGTCCTGATACAAGCTGACACACTTTGCCGCATCCCCGAGCCCGCAAAAACTTCTCGCAAGATTGCCCGAGATCGTGGCAATGTTCATCTTCGTGTCCGCATCTCCGGGGTCACCGGCCTCGAGTTCAAGCAGGATCGCAATAGCCTCTTCGTTGCTGACGCGGCACGCGTTGAAATCACCCGCTTCGCACGCTGCCGTCCCATGGCGTCCAAGTATCAGCGCAACGTTTGCTCGATTGGTCCGGTTCGATCGGTCGCGGTCTGAGATCCCGCGAAGCGTCGGCACCGCTCTTGAGTAAAACTCGCCGGCCTCGACAAAAAGCTCTTTCCGGTAAAGAATGTCGCCCGCCCTCGCGAGCACCGACGCATATGCCTTTTGGGACGGTATGCTTTCAGGGTCTTTCCGGAGGTCTTCTTCCGCCATTGCGATCACGGTGTTCTGCACCTCGAGCGCGCCGTCCAGGTCCCAAAGCTGTTCCCGCACCTGCGACGATCGGTTATAGACGTCAAACACCGCCTTGCGGTCTTGAGGAATGCCCTTTTCGTCGAGCAGATGCGTTAACTCAAGCGATTTGTCGATATTTGTCTTAGCCTCGTCATACCGCCCGAGCGACCAAAGGATCTCGCCGAGCTTCAGATATGACCTGCGGATTCCCAAAAGGTTTCTCGGCTCGTCCGGAGCCGCCGAATATAGCTCGGACCAGATCGCATGCGACCGCAGATAACTTTCATGCGCCGCTGTGACCTCGCCCATATTCGAACTCTGGAAAACGTTCCCTTGAACGTCGCCGATCCGCTGATACGCGTCGGCGACTTCCCGCATCAGGTCGGGGTCGTTAGACCGCTCGACGGCCAGCGAGTCGAGATACTGGGTCGCATCCTCGACCATTTTCTTCCGGATCTCCATCGAGCCGGTCAGTTGTGCTATGCCGTCGTAGTACCCAAAAATGACGTTGCGGGCAAGCTCGCGGACCTGTTCGAACCTGCGTTCGGCCGTCGCCCGTTCACGCTCGGCAACCGTGTACTGCCAGCCCGTGACCGCCGTCGCCGAAATAAGCACTGTCGCCGCAGCTGCCGCACCTAGCACGCCGGCACGATGCCGCCGATAGAACTTCTGAAACCGATACCGCCGCGAGTCGGCCGTCGCGGTGACCGGCAGCCCGCCGAGAAATCGGCGTATGTCGGCTGAAAACTCCGCGACCGACTGATAACGCCGTTCCGGTTCACGCCGCAGGGCTTTCATTACGATGTTGTCCAGGTCGCCGGCCAGAGCCCGCGGGTCGATCATCCGTTGTCCGACCACGCCCTCGCCGCCTTCGGTCGGCCCCGGGTTCTGCGACGTCCGCCGCGAGATCGCCGACGACGGCTTCTGCGGTTCGCTCGAAAGAACTGCCTTTGCGATCTCGGAAGGCTCGCGGCTTGCCGGCATGAACGGACGCGTGCCCGCGAGCAGCTCATAAAGAACGACGCCGAGGCTGTAAACGTCCGTCGTGGTCGTCGCCGGCTTTCCCTCGATCTGTTCCGGCGAGGCGTATTCAGGCGTCATCACCCGGAACTGAGTCGCCGTCGCCTCGGCCGTATCTGCTCCCCAATCCGGCCCGAGCAGTTTCGCGATCCCGAAATCGAGAAGCTTCGGCTGCCCTTCTTTGTTGATGAGTATGTTGGACGGCTTCAGGTCGCGGTGGACAACAAGGTTCTGGTGCGCGTACGAGACCGCTGAACACACCTTCTGAAAAAGCTCCAGCCGCTCATTGATCCCGAGTCCGTGCTCCTCGCAATACCTGCGTATCGGCATTCCGTCGACGTACTCCATCACGAAGTACGGCAGGCCGCTTTCCGTCGACCCGCCGTCCAGCATTCGCGCGATGTTCGGGTGCTCGAGCCGTGCCAGTATCTGGCGTTCCATCAGGAAACGCTTCAGGACGACGCTCGTGTCCATTCCGCGTTTTATCAGCTTCAACGCGACCCTCTGCGAGAACCCGTCGCCGGCCTGTTCTGCAAGATAGACCTTGCCCATTCCGCCGGCACCGATCTCCGAAACTATCCTGTATTCGTCGATCGAAGTCCCGACATTCTGGTCCTCCGGCGGCTCCGCCATTCCGCGTTCGACCGCGAACGGCCGGTCTATGAAATCGTTCGAGCGGTCGTTTGCCGCGAGCAGTTTCTCGACCTCACGGCGAACCTCAGGGTCCGCGTCCGCAAGCCTCAGCGTGCGCTCTGCGTCGTCAAGTTCAAAGACCTCTCCGAACTTCTCTTTAACGGTCTTCCAGGTTGAGCTTTCCATAGTCTTGAGGCACTACGCGAGAAGCGGCCGAATATAAGCTCAGGAGGGATTGACGCGGTCATAAAGCCACGCCCGTGCCATTGCCCATTCGCGTTTGATGGTGGCGGGAGACGAACCCATGACCTCGGCAGTTTCTTCAATTGTCAGGCCGCCGAAATACCTGAGTTCGACGATCTTTCCCTGATCGGGGTCGAGCTTCGCGAGTTCGTCCAACGCCCGGTCGAGGTCGAGCAGATGCTGGTCCACCTCGACCGATATCGTCGGCGCGTCATCGAGCGGCACCTTTTCGGCTCCTCGCTTCTGCGACTTTCTCGCCCGGGCCGCGTCGATCAAGATCCGCCGCATCGCCTGTGCCGCGATCGCAAAGAATTGCCCCCTGTTTTGCCAGTCAACGGATCTTTGCTCGGTCAAACGAAAATACGCCTCGTGAACTAACTCGGTCGTCTGTATCGACGCCGCATACTCGCGGTTCAAAAAACTCCCCGCAAGCCGCCGCAGCTCGTTATAAACAAGCGGCAGCAAACGGTCCAACGCCTCGCGATCGCCTTCTTTTCCGTCTTTTCCGAGTTGATTGAGTAAAAGTGTGACTTCGGTAGCCATGGGTTGCCGGACGTGATTTTACCACAGACAAAGAGTAGGAACTGCAAGCAATTTGCGATGCTCGGCCTTTAAAATTATGGCCGCCTTGGGGCCGGCGGTTCGTCATTCGAAAATATTTTGAGCCGACCCGTAGAGAATCTCCGCGTAGCGGTTCGACCAGGTTCCAAATCAGGAGAATTTAGAGATGACCAACAAGAACTATTTCGCGATCTTTGCCGCTTTGATCTTGCTTCTTTCCACCGGCACATTTTACGCTCAGAGCGCGTCCGACGGGTTCAAGGGCACCGCAAACAATTCCGTATCCCAGGTCGCTGCCGACTCAGTCGGCAACATCTATATCGCCGGCCCGCAGTTCACGGCGGTCAACGGAGTTTCGAAAAGCTACCTTGCCCGCCTGAATAGGGACGGCGTTCTGGACACTACCTACAACCCGAACCCGAACGCCGCGGTCCAGGTCATCACGACGACCTTCGGAGGCAAATTGGTCGTTGCGGGAAGCTTTACCTCGATCGGCGGAGCCGCGTCGGGCGGGATCGCTCGATTGAATAGCGACGGCACGAACGACGGCGCCTTCACGGCTGCCGCCAGCGGCATTGCATCGGTCGCCGTTGCACCGGACAGCAAGGTTCTTATCGGCGGCCACTTTACGACGGTCGGCGGTCAGCCCCGCAATCGTCTCGCACGGTTCAACGCAAACGGAACGCTCGATGCGAGCTTTACCCCCGATATCGACAACGCGGTCTTCGGCATCGCCATACAGCCGGACGGCAAGATACTTATCGCCGGGCAATTCGCCAGCGTCAACGGCCAGTCGAGATGGAGCTTTGCAAGGCTCAACGACGACGGCAGCCTCGACACTTCCTTTAACGTGAATGCAGGTTACCCCGGGGCCAACGGAACCACCTATGCGATCGACGTCCAGGCCGACGGCAAGATCGTCGTTACCGGTGCCTTTACCAGATTCGGTGAGGGCAACACGGTCCGCTCGTATCTTGCCCGGATAAACCCCGACGGGACCATGGACGCGACGTTCACGCCAAACTTCAGCGCGGCCACCGACGACGTTCGCATTCAGCCCGACGGTAGGATACTGGTCGGCGGCACGTTCACCACCGTGAATGGAGCCAACGCCCAACGGATCGTTCGGCTTAACATGAACGGAACGATCGATACCTCGTTCGTCGGTTCGGCAAATGATTCGATATTCGATATCGACATCCAGGTCGACGGACGCGTGCTTCTCGCCGGTGCCTTTACGTCCATAAACGGCTTTCCGTCGATCAACCGCATCGCCAGCCTCTATCCCGACGGACGCCTGAACGCAGATACCGTTACGACGGTCGCCGGTTCCCCGCCGTCCGTGATGGTCTCGCTCCCGGACGGCCGGACGCTGATGGGCGGCGGCTTTACAAGCGTCGGCGGCGCCGCACGCCAGGGAATGGCACGGCTCGGCTGGACCGGAGCGAACGACTCGACATTCGCGAATCCGCAGTTCACCGGCGGATGGGTCAACGCGATCGCCGTTCAATCAGACGGAAAATACATTGTCGGCGGCGATTTCACCTCCGCGGGCGGCACTTCACAGGCAAAGCTCGCCCGGTTGAACCCGTCAGGTTCCATCGACGGCACGTTCGCACCGACATTCGACGCCGGAGGCTGGGTTGGCGGTGTTGCGATCCAGAGCGACGGAAAGATACTCATCGGCGGCGGCTTTACCACCGTGAACGGTACGAGCAGAACCCGCATCGCACGGCTGAATGCGACCGGCACCGTCGATACGACCTTCACCGCAACGGCTGACTTCCTCGTGGATGTCATCGCGATCCAAAGCGACGGCAAGATCCTTATCGGCGGCGCGTTCGAAAACGTCAACGGCCAGCCGCGGGTCGGCATCGCACGCCTGAACACGAACGGGACGCTCGACACTTCGTTCAACCCGGTGCTCAACGGCCTCATTCGCGAACTGCTCGATATCAAGATCGATAAGGACGGAAAGATCCTGATCGGCGGAGCGTTTACCGGCGTTAACGGTAATGCCCGAACTAACCTCGCTCGGCTCAACGCCGACGGTTCGCTCGACACCTCATTCGGCAACCCTAATCTCGACGGAGCCGTTCACAACATCGCCGAGACCGTACTCGGCCCGATCTACATTTCGGGCGGCTTTACCAGCGTCGGCGGATCTCCGCGTACCAGCATCGCATTGCTCAACACCAACGGGACGCTGGCTCAAAGCTTTGCCGACACCGTTACGAACGAAAAGATCCTGGCGATGACGCTTCGCAGCGACGGGAAGATCATGGTCGGCGGCTATTTTAGTTCCATCGGCGGCCAGGCTCGCGGGCAATTCGCAGCGATCAGCTACCCGCAGCCCGCGATCTACGATTTCCAGGTCACGAGCAACCTCATCCGCTGGTATCGCTGGTGGTACGCGCCGCAGGTCACGCGGGTCGTCTTTGAACGCTCGGATGACGGCGTCAACTATGTCCCGCTCGGCAACGCGACCCGGTCGGCCGGCAACTGGGACCTCGCCGTCCCGAACGCGAACGCAACCGGATATATTCGTGCCCGCGGCTATTACGGCGACTACTCCGAACGCGGTTCCGTGCATGAGGTCGTTCGCTATGTATACCAGGCACCCACACAAAGAAGGGCTCCGTTCGATTTCGACGGCGACGGCAAGACTGACATCTCTATCTTCCGTCCCGGCCCGGGCGAATGGTGGTATCTGCGAAGTTCGGACGGCGGCAACCGCGCGGCACAGTTCGGGCTGAGCACCGATGTTCTTGTACCCGGCGATTACACCGGAGACGGCAAAGCCGACTTCGCCTTCTATCGCCCGAGCATCGGCGAGTGGTTCATCATCCGCAGCGAGGACAGCACGTATTTCTCCTATCCGTTCGGAACCTCGACCGACATCCCGGCACCGGCCGATTACGACGGTGACGGCAAGACCGATTCCGCCGTTTTCCGCCCGTCGAACAGCACATGGTACATCCGCCGCTCGTCCGATGCAGCGGTCACGATAACGACGTTCGGAGCCGGCACCGACAAGCCCGTTCCTGCCGATTATGACGGCGACGGCAAGGCGGATCTCGCGATGTGGCGTCCGAGCGTCGGCGAATGGTGGTATCTGCGTAGCAGCGACGGCGGCAACCGTGCGTTCCAGTTCGGCAACTCCGCCGATCGGCCGACACCCGGCGATTTCACCGGCGACGGCAAGGCCGACCTCGCATACTTCCGCCCGTCCACCGGCGAATGGTTCGTCTTCCGCAGTGAGGACAGCACCTACTATTCGTTCCCGTTCGGATCGAACGGCGACGTACCGTCACCGGGCGATTACGACGGCGATGGCAGATTCGACGCTGCCGTCTTCCGGCCGTCGCTGAACACATGGTTCCTCAACCGCACGACGGCAGGAGTCCAGATAACCGGATTCGGCGCCGCGGGAGACCGCTCGGTACCGGGCACTTACGTCCCGTAACCGAAGACCGTAAATAATGCCGCCGTCCGCACACCTGCGGGCGGCGGCACTAATAAACCTGCAACCAAAAAGGAGCTCAAATGAAGAAACTTATTATCCTTACGTTTATAGCGATGTCCGCATCCCTCGTTTCCTTCGCGCAATCAAAGGCTGATATCAAAGAGCTGCGAGAGCAACGCAATGAGACACTCCGCGAGCTGCGCGAAGCAAAGTCCGGTGCCTCCAGCGAAGCTCAGCTGGTCCCGTCCGACTTTAACGACACCGATTCCTTCGGCCAGAACGTAAAGTTTCTCGGCAGCCTCTATGCCGGCACGCTCTACGTTTACAAATCCTGCGACCCGGCAGTTCTTCAGGCTGACCTGGGCCTGGTTCTTGCCCCGGACGATTACTGTGTCGTTCACGACTACGTAACGGTGAACGGGCCGAGAATGCCGACGACCGAGATCTTCGATAACGTTTGGCAGGTCACGATCCCGAAGAACACGATCTCGAATGTTATCTATCCCTTGCTGAACAACACCGTCACATACGATTCGGTCAACGGCGTCGGCGGTTCCGCCACGGTTTTATACACGCCGCGATTGACCATCGTCAGCGACGCATTGAACGACCCCGCCGCCGTTAACCCGACGACCGGTCAGCCGCTGAACGGCAGCCTCACGGTCTCGCTCGCCGGAACTCGATTCAAGAACTTCTCTATCGCACAGAACGATTTTCTTACCGAACAGGAAACCTATGCGTCTGTCGCAGGCAGAGGCCTTTCACGTGCGTTCTTCCGTTCCATCGGACTGCCCGCAAGCGTTATCAACAATCTCTTCAAGAAAGACATGACGCTCAAGTTCGGCATCCGGGCACGAGTCTCGGGCCCTATCGACTTTGCAAACTTTTCGTATTCGTTTAGGCTGATGGGGCAGTAAATATCGACAAAGACCTTATGAACAAACGCATTGTAACCTTGTCACTTTTCCTTTTCGCGTTTGCGTCGGCGATAGCATCGCCGGCGCATGCGCAGGTTTATAATTCGAACGCCGGCGGCTGGAACACCGGTTACGGAACGGTCTACGGCAGCTTCGGCCTCGCGCAGGCGACGCAGAACATCTACAACACGACCCAAATGCAGATCCAGCGTCTGACCGCCCGACAGGCGATGATAAAACAGTTCGGGCTCGCAGCGGTCGAAAAGGCCGAACGCGAAGCACGCAGCGGAAAGCCGGCCGCCGCGTCGTCATCGAAGGCCGCGGGCCCGGCCGTTCAGCCGCCGCCGGTCGTCCGCAATTACGGCAAGTTCACGCCCGACGCCAGCGTCAACACCGCAAAGCAGATCGCCGACGCCGTCGGCGAGACGCCCGAGGAAAAGAAGCTGCTGATGCTGATAGCAACTTCCACAAAGGCCGCGTTCGAGACCGAGGCCGCCGCCAAAGGCTGGTCGAACAACATCGCCGGCGCGCTTACGTTCTTTATCGTTAGCAACGCGACCATTTACCACGGGGCCGAACCTTCCGACGAGAGCGTCGAGACGCTCTATCAGGCACTTAACGAGTCGATCGACCAGATACCCGAATTCGGCAAGATATCGAATCGCGAAAAGCAGGGTTTCTACAACATGCTGCTCGGCTTTGCGGGCATCCCGCTGATGACCTACATGGAGGGCGTCGAGAAGAAGGACGAAGCCACCATCGAGGTCGCCCGACAGCTCGCCGGCGGGATGACCGAGATGATAATGAAGACCGGCCCGGAAAATATCCGCGTCGAGGACGGCAAGATCGTTTTCAAACAGTAGCGTCGAAACGCCTGAAAAGTTCTATTGACGCGTTTACGGGCATCATGCTATTCTTCCGCATCTGCATTTTGAGGGCTCGCAGGCTTTCACCGCCGCCGTTAGCGGAGGCGCATCAGGAGAATCGGAAATGAATCGGACCACTCGGCTCGATCGCATTGTGTTATTGTCTGCGATCTTACTTGCCCTCACAGGCCTCACGTTTGCCCAGTCGGGCGGAAACTTCAGCATCACCAAATCGGTCATCGCCGGCGGCGGCGGATCTGCATCGGGCGGGAATTTTTCCGTCAACGGCACGATCGGCCAGGCCGTTGCCGGTGGCCCGTCGACCGGCGGGTCGTTCTCGCTCCAAAGCGGGTTCTGGTCGGGCGGTTCGTCACCGGTAACGCAGAACATCGCCCTCTTTGACTTCGACGGCGACGGCAAGTCAGACCTCTCGACCTTCAAGCCGGGCCCGGGCGAATGGTGGTATCTCCGCAGTTCCGACGGCGGTAACCGCGCGTTCCAGTTCGGCCTGGGAACCGACGTCCTTGTGCCCGCGGATTACACCGGCGACGGCAAGACGGACAACGCCTTCTACCGCAACGGCGAGTGGTTCATCCAGCGAAGTTCCGACTTCTCCTTCTACTCGTTCCCCTTCGGCACGGCAACGGACGTTCCCGCACCCGGCGACTACGACGGCGACGGCAAGGCCGACGCGGCAGTGTTCCGCCCGTCCACCGGAGTCTGGTTCGTCCAGCGTTCGTCGGACGGCGGCGTTATCGTAGAGGCTTTCGGCGCGAACGGCGACCGGCCGGTCCCGGCGGATTACGACGGCGACGGCATCGACGATTTCGCGATCCATCGTCCCGGCGGCCAGTCCGGTGCCGAGTGGTGGCTCAAGCGTTCGTCGCTCGGCGTCATCGCCGCGACCTTCGGCCTGCCGACCGACAAGACCGTTCAGGGCGGCGACTACACCGGCGACGGCAAAGCCGACGTCGCGTTCTTCCGCAACGGCACGTGGTTCGTCCTTCGCACCAGCGATTTCTCGTTCTACTCGTTCCCGTTCGGTGCGACCGGCGACATTCCCGCTCCCGGCGATTACGACGGCGATGGCACCACCGACGCAGCGGTCTTCCGCCCGTCCGACACCAACTGGTACGTCCAGCGTTCGACCGCCGGTGTCCTGATCCAACAATTCGGCGCCGCCACCGACCGCCCGGTCCCGAACGCCTACGTTAGATAGGGCAAAGCACTTTTTGCCCGCTGATCACGCGAAAAGGCACGAACAAGAAAACAAGATCTTTCTTCTTTTCTTAATTCGTGCCTTTCGTGTATTTCGTGGATAAATATCTCGAAAAAACGTGGCCACTAATTAACACGAATTAACACTAATTATTAATTGGTATTAACGAGCGAGGTGCGAATTACGTTCGCATCGTTATTTACAAAAATACAATTCGTGAAAATTCGTGTTAATTCGTGGCTAACTTCCTTATCTTCACCGCCCGTTCGATGATGTCGGCGTTCTCTAAGATCTTGAGCCTGAGGTCTCGATCCAGCGTCGGGTTATCCGCCAGGAATTTATTGACGATATTCAACGCCGCTTCGCTCCGCTGGCCGCCGATGAAGGCACCGAGCCAGCCGTTGACGAAAAAGATCTTGCGGCTGCGTTTGTGGTTGGGGAGTTCTTTGAGGGCACGCTCGAGATACGGCAGCGTCAGCTCCGAATGCCTTATCGAGTTCCACGGCCCGAACGCCGCCTCGATCCAGCTTTCCGAGATCTCTTTGTTGTTGACGAAATCGTTCCAATACTTCGCCTTGTTCTCCGCCGTCGCTATCCCGGCCCTCGCCGCATAGGCGTACCGCTTGGCGTCATCGCCCGTCTCCGTCTTCTCTAGCTCCGCCAACAGCCTCTCCGCATCCGGGTCTCCCAATATCAACAGCCGCGTCACGATATCGAACTTATCCTTCGTCTTCAGCGGTATCGCTTGCCCGCTTTGCGGCTTTGCGTCTTTGCGGGAAACATCCTCTCCGCCTTTGAGCATCTCTTTCAGCACCCGCCTCGCATTCTCACTCGCCGCGATATTCAGGAACGCCCGATAATATGTGATCCTCTGCCCGAGCGTCTCGGCGTTCCGCATCCGCTCGATCAACAGGTCCTCGGCCCGCGGCCGCAGCCCAGCCGAACGGCTGTCGTCGATGTAGTAGTTCATCGCCGTCACCACCCGGTTCAGCAGCAAGGCCGTAGTAGATTCGTCCTCCAATGCGGAAGCCCGCGCGTCAGCAAGGGCGGTATCAGTACGCTGTTCGTTTCGCCCTCCCGCACGGACGGGCTTTTGCATCAGGACGTTCAGCACCAGTTCCACATACTCCCGCGGGTCAAGCTCGCCCTCACGGACGCTGTCCCACAGCGCGCCCCACATCATCGACCGCAGGAACGGGTCCCGCTCGTTCTGGATGTTCTTCAGGACATACGCGCGGCTCTTCTCATCAAGCAGGAAAATGCCGTAGCCGTAGTCGCCGTAGTTCGGGAAGACGAAAAGCGTCGATCTGTCGTTTCGCTCTTTCTCTTCGGCTTCACGCATTCTTCGACTTTCATCGGATTCTTCCAGAAATTTGTATTCTCGTCTTGGCTTCGCCTCTTGGTCGGGCAAGCTCGCGTATTTTCGAGCGCCAATGTAAGCGGTGCCCTGTTCGCGGTCACCATTGTCGTAAACCTTAAGCACTTTGACGTCCTGTAACCAGTTGTAGTTCTCGCCGCCGCTAGCTGCTGTTTGCGAGAAAGATCGGTAAAAGATTGTGTGACCGCCAGTTGCACCAAACTTCAGAGACCACTCTAATCCCAAATGATTCTCATATAGCTCTTTCGATGGTCGATAAACGGCTGTTCCGGGTTTCTGCACCCAGAATTCCGCCCACTCTTTGCTGATACTCCAACGCGTGAATCGTTCCAATTCCGCCCTATCGGAATCGGAGAGCTGCAGATAATACTCGCCGTTCTTGGTTTCTTCCACTTTGACGTTTTAAAACTCCCCAACCAGATCCTCCCACCCAGCATTCCCAAATTCCTGCTTTTTCAGGAACGCTCGCACGGCCGTCCGGAACTTGTCCTCGCCGAGGTAGAACTCCGCCTGCCGCAGGAATGCCGGGGCTTTGTTGTAGACGATGTTGCCG
>JAUCQE010000476.1 GCA_030372865.1 Pyrinomonadaceae bacterium | reverse complement strand
GAGACAGATGTCGTTGTACTGGCACTACCGCGCGGCGGCGTGCCGGTCGCATTTGAGGTAGCACGGGCATTGAGGGCCCCACTCGACGTTTTGGTGGCGCGCAAGCTAGGCGTGCCGGGTCAGGAAGAGCTTGCCTTCGGCGCGATCGCGTCCGGCGGCGGCCGCGTTTTGAATGAAGTTCTTGTCCGGGCCCTTCGCCTGAGCGATGAGACGATCGAACGGATCACAGACCGCGAGCGCGCAGAGTTGAAACGCCGAGAGGAAGCCTACCGCGGCAATGCTCCGTCACCCGAGCTAAAGGACAAGACCGTGATCCTGATCGATGACGGCCTCGCCACAGGAGCGACGATGCGCGCTGCGGTAGAGGCCGTAAAGCTTTTAGGTCCGAAACAGGTCGTCGTGGCGGTTCCGGTCGGCTCGGCTGACACTTGTGCCGGCATTGAGGAAAAGGCGGACGTGCTTTGTATATGTGCGCGGACGCCCGAGCCGTTTTATGGCGTTGGGCTGTGGTACAGAGATTTCTCGCAGACGACGGACGAAGAGGTCGAAGACCTGCTCCGCCGGGCCGGCGAACTGGTGAAGACCACCAACGCCGGGCTATAAGGAGGCACTATGGCACAGGGAGCAACGAGAGCACTGCTGCGGGACGTCGTCTCAGGCGAGGCGATCGCTCTCTGTCCCGGTGAGATAAGCGACTACGACAAGCTGATCGAATCGATCGGCGACGCTCGTTTCGTTTTGATCGGTGAGGCATCGCACGGCACGCATGAGTTCTACCGCGAGCGGGCGCAGATAACAAAGCGTTTGGTACTCGAAAAGGGATTCGACGCCGTCGCGGTCGAAGCGGACTTTCCCGACGCCTACCGAGTTAACCGTTTTGTCCGTGGTGAATCGACGGACGCCGATGCGGTCGACTCGCTTGGCGGCTTTAAACGTTTTCCCGCTTGGATGTGGCGAAACGCCGACGTGCTCGATTTTATCGGGTGGCTGCGAACGCATAACGACGATCTGACCGCTGATGCAAATAAGGTCGGGTTCTACGGGCTCGATCTCTACAGCTTGCATTCGTCGATCGAAGCCGTGCTCAATTACCTGGACAAGATCGATCCCGAGGGCGCACGCCGCGCACGCGAACGCTACTCGTGCTTTGACCATTTCGGCGAAGATACGCAGGCATACGGCTATGCCGCCGGGCTCGGGTTTGCCGAATCCTGCGAGGACGAGGTCGTCAGCCAGCTCATCGAATTAGACCGACGGTCTGCAGAGCTTGCTTTGCGCGACGGACGAGTTGCCCGGGACGACCTCTTCTTCGCGATGCAAAACGCCCGGCTCGTGAAGAACGCGGAGCACTATTACCGAATGATGTACAGACGCGACACGTCAAGCT
>JAUCQE010000475.1 GCA_030372865.1 Pyrinomonadaceae bacterium | reverse complement strand
TTCGGAACTCGTCGGCAGCGTCAGATGTGTATAAGAGACAGGATCAAAGTCCGCAGCACCGGCCGGCACTTTCAAAGTGTGACAGGTCGCGCAGTCCGTCTGGGCGGGGCTAAGCCCGCTGTCCGCATTGTGACAAGTAAAACAAGTAGTGTGCCCGGTCGGTGAGGATTTGAAGGTCCCTCGCTTCAACCAAAATGCATCGCCAATGTCTGCGGGTGGCTTTGTGAAATACTCTTCATCCGAACTTCCTTGTTCATTAAGGGTCTTATGGCAGACTGCACAGCTTTCTTCGGCCATCCGTCGCCGACCGGTCACCCACGAGGCGTTCATTATGTAGGATTCATTCGGGCCGCTCTGCGAGACGATCTCGATATGCTTGTCGTGCGGGAATGCGATGTTGAAATCCGAAACAGCAGTCTGTCCTTTTGGTGACTTGTCGAATATCTCGCGCGGGTTCGGAAACGGGTGTCTGGAACTGTTCCTCGGGCCGGGATTTGTGTGACAGATCGAGCAAATTACTGGACGAGAGCCCCTAAAAAACTGCTGTTTGTGGCAATTAACGCACGACGCGTGCTTCGGGTAATCCGTAACGTCCGGAAATGCATCGTCACCTGTCCGCACCTTATTCCAGTTTGCGCTAGGAAACGTGTGGCACTTGCTGCAGTCCATCTTGTGGGCCTGAACGTCGTGCGAGAATTCCGAGTACTTCGGTTTGGTCGTCGCTGAAGGTGTTTTCCGCAGACTTTTCGGCGTCGGTGTTGCTTCCGTCCCTACGCTCAAATTAGTTGTACTGCCGGCCTCCGCTCGCAAGCCGGCAAATGCTGCCGCAACGGCAACGAACGCTAGAACAGCGAGTTTCGAGAATGTCCTGATTTTGTGAGGCGACGACAACATTTGAAAGGTTACATTAAATCTTATGCTGCCTAAGTTTACCTCAGGTGCGGGCATGATGTTGTGACATCAATCACACAGATTTCACAGGCTAGTAAAATATTCTTGAACGCGAATTTTTCCGCACTTGATATCTGATTATTTATTACCGGGCAACGCGGCCCAATCGGCAGTCCGTAACACGAAAGCCTTTGATATTGCATACTTCGGCCCATATGGCAGCGGTCACGGGATAGAAGAAAGTGGTCGGGCATAGGTTTTGCACCACGCTACTCCGTCGAAAAGCTGAAGTCCAGCTCTTCCGAATCCTGAAGGTTAATATGTCTGTTATCCAGTCTACTGAACGTCTTAACGCCGCTGCGGAAACAAAGGGAAACCGTTCCCTGTCGTTGCCGCAGCGGTTCCTTAAGTTTGCCTGCTCCGTTCGGCTTGGTGTAGCCCTCCTTATTATGCTGGTTGCCGCTTCCATGATCGGGATGCTTGTCATGCAGCAGAATATTGAGGGCTTCGCCAATTATTTCGCGACGCTCACACCGGCACAGCGAGCCGTCTACGGCAAGCTCGGATTTTTTGACATTTATCATACGTGGTATTTCAACGCATTGATCTTTGCACTTTCGCTCAATATCGTCCTTTCGACGATCGATCGGCTTCCAAAGATCTGGCCGTTCTTTTCCAGGCCCTCGGTAACAGTTCCGCTGCGATGGCTAAAGGAACAGAAAACAAGTACCGGGATGAAAGCGGCCGTTTCTCCTGACGAAGCAGTTGCTGCGATCGAATCGACGTTCCGCGGCAGCGGACTCAGGCGTGTCCGATCCGCAGAAAAGAATGGACGAACCTTCATCTTCGGTGAGAGCGGCCGCTGGAACCGGCTTGGGTTCGTTTGGGTGCATGTCGCACTCTTAATGATATTTATCGGCGGTTTTATGACCGCGCAGTTGAGCAACAACGGCAATCTGCCGCTTTCCCCGGGTGAATCTTCCGACATTATCTACGACACCGCATATCAACTCGACAAGGTCGCGCAGATAACAAAGCAGCTTCCGTTCGAGGTAACGGGCGTGGATATCCGTCAGAGGCTCATAAGGAACGAAGGCTCACTCTCGCCCAGTAACACGATCGACTGGATGACGTGGTTCACGATCAAAGACGAATACGGTGTCCACGAAGCGTTTGTCCAGATGAACAGGCCCTACGATTACCGCGGATATCGATTTTTCCAGGCCAGCTTCACCCCAATCGGGCGAGCACGGACCATTACTCTGGAAGTTAAGCCCGCTGCCGGCGGTGAACCTCAGCAGGTGACTATCGACCGCAACGGAACTGCCGTTCTCGCCGATGGAACGAAGATCGTGTTCAGCCAGTTCCGCGGCAATTTCCGGATCGGCCCCGAAGACCCGAACGAAAACACCAGCAATTATGAGAATCCGGCAGCTGTTCTCGAAGTCGTTCCGCCGGGCGGGATAATCGAAACGGCGACCGCTTTCACACCTCAGGCGGGCAACATTCCGATCGCCAGCAAGCCGGTCGGCGGCTACACCTTCAAGCTTTTGGATTTTGAGAAGGTATCGGACCAGCATGTACTTGCGGTTCAACGCGACCCGGGATCGGGTGTCGTTTATGCCGGCTTTGCGTTGCTCTTCGTTACGCTGGCGGGCGTGTTCATGTTCTCGCATAAGAGAGTTTGGGCGGTTGTCGACTCGAGTGCCGGTTCCGGCGTAAGTGTCACTCTCGCGGGCAATGTCAACCGGAACCCGAACGGATTTGAAGAGAAGTTCGATCGTATCAAGCGTTCGGCAGCGGACGCGTTAAAGGAGAAAGGTTCAAATGGGTGAACAAGTACTTAAAGCACCTATCGTCGTTTCGGCGGATGCCGAGACTATTCCTGCGGACAGAGGCGTTTTGTATTCCTACGCACCTTTCGCAATCGTTATAATATCTTCCCTGATCGTAGTAACCGCCCGCATATTCATGGGCGGCGAGAAGTTCATCACAGACGGCGCTTTGATGATGCTGGCGTTGGCATCATACCTGTTCGCGGCCGTCTTCTTTCTTACCAATTTTTATGCTCCGTTCAAGCTCGCTGAAAAGTTCGGGCTTTGGGCAACAACCCTTGGCGTCTTTTTTAATCTCTCAAGTTGGCTCGTCCGCTGGGTCGCGGACTATGACCGTGAGCTTCAGATCTTTCAGGCTCAGGGCCGCGATCTTGCGGAGATGCCGTGGGTCTTCCGCTATGTGCCTTTTGCCAATCTCTATGACCTAAGCCTTACGTTTGCCTTTGGTGCCGGCGTAACTACGCTCCTCGTGATGCGAAGAAAGGACCTTCGCATTGTCGCCGGCACCGCTTTACCTTTGGCTGCGATCATACTCGTGTTGGCACGGTTCATCGGCAACGACCTTATGGACCTTCCGCCGGTGCTCGATTCATACTGGCGTCCGATACATGTGGGCGTCGCCTCGCTCAGCTATGGCGTTGCCCTCGTCTGCTTCGCAGTCGCGGTGCTTTACCTTTTGAAGGACGGGCTAAAGGTCGAAAAGATGGCATTCTGGGCCGGTCTTTTCTCGATCGCGGTCTTCGCGACGATAAGTAAGTTCAGCGTCTTCTCGCCACAGAGCTTCGGTACCTATACGGCCTCGACGTTCATTGGAAGTTCGAAGATGTCGCTGGCATTGAGGGCGGACATTCCCTACGTCGGCTGGTTCATCGTTGC
>JAUCQE010000474.1 GCA_030372865.1 Pyrinomonadaceae bacterium | reverse complement strand
TTCCTAAACATGGTTACCCGAAGCGCGTAGTGACCTTGCACTAAAAGAAAAAGAAGGGCCGGCGTACTGCCGGCCCTTCTTTTTCTTTTGCCTTTCGAAACTAGAAGTCGAAACGAACTCCAAGTCGAATCCGCCGCTGGCGATATGTTCGGGTCGGAACAAGAAATCGATTCTGAGCATCGATCTGAGCCTGCGTCGGAGGTGTCGAGCCTGTGTTTACTAGTGCCGAGAAGTCGATAAACTCGGCACCATAACTGAACACCGCGGCATTGAGAATGTTATTGTTATTGAATTCGACCACCGGACGTAAACGTATACGTTGGCCAAACTTCCACTCCCTTGTGACATTGAGATCGAACGTGTAAAATCCGGGGCCCCTGCCGGCATTGCGCGGAAGATTGCCGCTCCTTGCTCCTATGGGCTGGAGTGAGAATTGAGCTGCAACAGCCGCCGGAAATTGTGAGCCAGGTGCCCGCCAGACAATATCGCTGACATCACCGCTGAAGTTAACCCGATCCGTGCCCAAATCGTCGAGGTTACGATCGGCTCCGCCGATGCCGATATTGAACGGGGCTGAGCTGCCGTACCGGAAAAGGGGCGAGAACCGTAGTTTGCCAAGCCACCAAGGCGTATCGAAAGTGCCGGATACTGCCAGTCGATGACGGCGATCTTGCAGATTACGGGCCCATTCCCGATCAAAATCACCATTAACCTCTGCATTCGATGTGTTGTTGAGTCCGTCGTCCTTTGTGCTGGAAAGCGTATACGCAGCCCTTAGCGAAAGGCCGAATCCGTAACCGAGTTTGCGGTATCGACGCCTTAGTTCGAGTATCATCCCCTGATAGAACGCGTTACCATTCGAACCGATTCTTGAAGTTTCTTCAACAGTTTGGTCGGGCCGGAATCGGGAGATCGCCGCAAGTGCAATGCCTATTGGAGCTCCGGTCGCATTGTTGTTCTGCCCGGTTACGGCTGCGAGCGGCGCAGTACTCGATGAATTGGTTGTGTTGAGATTGATGTTGCAGGCGCTATTGGCGGTAAACGAACATCCGGTCCCGACACCGCTAGTATCCGTTGTGGATCCGAGGACGAAATTGTACGTTCGGGTAGTTCCGTTCGCATTCGTGAATACAAAGGGATTAGCAATCAAATACGAGGTCCAGTCAGAATACCCTGCGGGCAAGATCGGGGCGTTCGGATTGTAATCTCGCCAAAGGTGAACAGTCTTGTTCCAAGTATAATTTGCCTCAAAAACAAAGTCCCGACCAATCTCTCGCTCGAAACCGACATTAAATTGATAGCTTTCCGGGATCTTCAAGTTATCTTCAACGGAACGCAGAGGATTTCCGGCGCTCGATACGTTTGTAACGAACCCGGTATTAGCATTACATGGAAGAGTCGTGACGATTGTTGCGCACGTTGCAGAAACCAGCGTGCGAAGGGCATCGATGCTTGGGTAACTGTTCGGGAAGTTCGAAGCGATCGCGGCAAGGATCGGAACACGACGAACGTCCGTCGCACCAGTTCCGATGGTGTTCGAATCGAATGAGACGAGGTTGCCACCAGTATTCTGTATCGAATCAGCAACGGTGCGGAGAAGGACCCTGTTATAGAAGATACCCGCGCCGAAACGGACAACAGTCTTGCCCTTCTTGGTGGGATCCCATGAAACACCTACACGCGGCCCGAAATTGTTCGTATCGTCGACGGCCGTCTCGTTCTCGTAACGAAGCCCTAAGCTAACGGTCAGATTGGAACGTGGCTTCATCTGATCGTTAAAGAACACGCCCCAATAGGTGTTTACCACATCTGAACTCGTCCCGAAATTCTGCCGAAATCTTGAAAGAATGTTGTTATTGAAGTTGAGAACACTTCCGAAGTTGAAGGTGCCGGTTGCGTCGCCAAGTCCGATAACCTCGGAATCGACACGCTGTATGTCGAAACCTCCTTTGAATGTATGCATACCATGGACATATGTTAATGAGTCCTGGAACTGCCATCGGGTCTCATTGCGCGAATCCGCAAAGTTAAGCGAAGTACTGGTAGTCGAATTTCCGGCAACCAGTGTTCTTACAGAGTTAGCGACGGGGTCTCGGTACGAGACAAGAACAACGGGAACGAACGGATCCGCGGTCTGAAAACTGGGTTTATATTGAGACCATTGCATGCGGAACTGATTTACACCGTTCTCAAACACGTGGTTGTTTGTAAAATTGATGGCGTCGGTATTAATGTTCTTCGCTCGGAATGCCTCTTCCAACTGAGTCACGGCATTTCCGTTTGTCCGACGATTTTCACGACGCCCGAACTGATAACCAACCGTCAGGTCGTTATTCCTGAATAGTCTGTGGTCGATTCTTGCGGTCGCAATATGACCCATGTTCGGGGTCGAATAGCTTTTCGTATACGGAACGACGAAAGCGGCCGTCGGATTCGGGTCAGTACAGGCCGGGTTTGTTGAGGTTGGTGGGTTGGCATCACATGTGGGGGAGCCGCCGGTTGTCGGCGGCAACGAAAACCGTGGATTACCTACTTGGGGAACATAAGCGTCGATGAGAGTTGAATCCTCGACCTTGATATATTCATACGCCACCGAGAAGAACGTGCGGTCGCGGCCGTTGTAGAAAGGGATTCGAACGGGCCCGCTTAACGTAAATCCTGGGTTATATTCGGTCAAGGGAAGCCTAGGAATATTACGGCTATTGTTGTACCAAGTATTCGCGTTCAAATTATCATCTCGGAAAAACATGAATACTCGTCCGCGGAGATCGTTTCCGCCGGCACGGGTTCGCAAATTGATTCGCCCGCCGGATGCACGACCGTATTCGGCTGAAAACTGGTTCGTGATCACCTGCACTTCGGCAATAGCTTCGAGCGGCGGCTGAAACCGATCTCGTGATGAACGGTCATCGTTATTATCGAGTCCGTCAATCGTTATATTGTTCGAATATGCTGTGCCGCCTGAAAGAGAAAAATTGCCCTGCTCAAGCGGGGTACCGCTTGGATTTTGGCGACTATCTTCAGCGAGACCACTCGTGGACAGCGACTCCTCGGACGTTCCGCCAAGAGTAAGAACAAGATCAAGTGGATTGCGGCTCGGATTCGGGATCTCCTCGATCTCGCGTTCGCTGATCGTGCCGCCAACAACCGTGCGTTCGGTATCGACGGCGGGGGCATCTTCCTCAGTAACTGTAACTGTAGCCTCGGCCTGGATGTCTGCCGGCGCCAGCTGAAAATCTAGCTGAAGATTTTGTCCTGAGATCGTGTTGAGATCGATACGCTCTTTAGCGCCGAAACCTTGTGCGGAGGCTCTAACCTTATAGATACCGGGTCTAAGTTCGATAAACCGATAACGTCCATCGGTATCGGTGGTTGTTGTTCGTGATATATTCGACTCGACGAGAGTCGCGGTGACGGTCGCTCCAACGATCGGCAGACCGTTTGAATCGGCAAGCCGGCCGAAGAGCGTGACGTCGTCGAGGTCTTGAGCGAATACTGTCGTCGTTGATAGAAGCGGGAAAACTACAAAAAGTGCGAGGAAAAAGATCCTGAACGAAAGCTTCATTTAACTACTCCTGAGGGTGATGATTCTGGAACAGAATGGAGTAGTTTGCCCGAACTTAGACAGAAAAGCAAAGAGTTTGCCGAACAGTTCAGTCTTCGGTGATAGTCGTTTCTTCCATTTGAAAACGCCTGATCCGGGACACAGGTATTAAGGCGTCTGTCGCAGACGGCCCTTCGCCTCGATTGAACTCATTCGCATGCGATCGGAGATACTCGAAAAACCGCTCAAACTCCCTTTGCATCGCATCCATCTTTTCTCGCATATTGAGGATTATCTCCACGCCTGCGAGGTTGACCCCAAGATCTCGAGTGAGCGAAAGAATGACTTCAAGACGCTCAAGATCAGAATCGAGAAATACACGGGTATTTCCCTCAGAACGGGACGGTTTCAGCAGGCCCTCACGCTCGTAGAGTCTTAGGGTCTGCGGATGAATGTCGTACATCTCCGCAACGGCACTGATCGTATATGTTCTGACCCTCTTCTTCATACGTCCTTCTTAAACCCTAACTTTCCAACTAGTCCAAGCCCATCACTTTTCTCGGATTGTCAGGATTCAGCTTCTCGAAATTCCGGAGGTTTTCTTTGGTTTCCTCAGAAATCACCCTCGGCAGCGTGATCTTGACTTCCACGAATTCGTCTCCACGAAGCGACGGGTTACGAAGGCTTGGAAAGCCGCGTTCGCGAAGCCTGAACTTCTGTCCGGACTCGGTTCCCGGCGGAATCTTTAGCTGAGCTTTGCCCTCGACAGTCGGCACCTCTATCCTCGCCCCGAGTGCGGCCTCCGGGACGGAAATCGGGACCGTAACGTAAACGTTGTCGCCTTTTCGAGTTAAATAGGGGTGCTTACCGACATTGGTGATTATAAACAAATCGCCCGGCTCCGCTCCGAGCCTTCCACCATGCCCTTTTTTCGGGATTCGCACGCGTGACCCCGTATCGACGCCGGCCGGAATTCTGATCTTTACCTGTTCCGTTTTCGGCGTTGTGCCCTTCCCATTACAAAGTGAACACGGGGTCCGTCGGCGTCCCGTGCCGCCACAATCAGGGCAATCCTGCGAAAACTGGAGCCTGCCACCGGTTCGCATAACCTGTCCGGTTCCTTTGCATGTCGTGCATTGGACGACCGGTCCACCGGTATCGCCGGCCCCCTGGCAACGCGAGCATTGTTCCGAACGATTGACCGTGATGTTGGTCGTTAGCCCGGTAAACGACCCTTCAAAACTCAATGCGAGCGGCATCTCAATGTCGCGCCCGCGTTTCGGCATTGCTCTCGGTGGCTCCGGCTGCGGCCTCGCCCCTGCCGCGCCGCCTCCAAATAGATCGGAAAAAATGTCTCTAAAACTCGAACCGCCTCCGGTGCTACCGCCGCCAGCCGTTCCCGTATCCCAAGAAAAGCCTGAAAAATCAAATCCGGGCGATCCGGCACCCGAAGCCCCGCCGGCTCCCGCGGCAAACGGCGAATCGGCGTCCAAATTCTCGTGATAGTACCCGAAGCGGTCAAAAACCTTGCGTTTCTTTTCGTCGGAAAGAACGTCGTAGGCCTCCTGGACCTCTTTGAACTTCTCCTCGGCAGCCTTGTCATTCGGGTTTACGTCCGGATGGTGCTTACGCGCAAGCCGCCGGTAGGCCTTCTTAATTTCGTCAGCCTTTGCGTCCTTTTTTATCCCGAGAATCTGGTAATAGTCTTTTTTGGCCATGGGTTCTTGAGCCGTCGTGGGTGAGCCTTGAGCAGTTTAGCCCACACGACTCGTTCCAATCAAAATACACTTAACGATGAACTGAGAAGCGGCGGCAGCGAGCGGAGTGCCCACTGCTCGCCGCTCGCTGAACGCCATACTCTGCTTACTTATTCTCGTCTTGAACGTCGACGTACTCGGCATCGATCACATCGTCATCCGACGCCGTCGATGCTTCTCCGCCATCTGCACCGGCAGTTGCCGAAGATGCCTGTTCGCTCGTTCCCCCATCGCTGCCGCCGGACGCCGCCGACTGGCTATAAAGCACTTCGGCGATCTTGTGCGAGGCCGTCTGGAGACGTTCGAACGCATTGTTCATAGCATCCGCATCGCTTCCGGCGAGGGCCGTCTTCGAGTCAGCTATCGCAGATTCGATCTCAGCCGTCGCTGCCGCATCAAGCTTGTCCTTGTTCTCCGCAAAAGTCTTTTCGACGCTGTAAACGAGGCCATCAAGGCGGTTACGGGCTTCGATCTCCGCTTTCTTCTTCTCGTCCTCACCGGCGTGCGACTCCGCATCCTTCATCATCTTGTCGATCTCTTCTTTTGACAGGCCCGATGATGCCGTAATGGTGATCTTCTGCTCGCGGCCGGTTCCGACGTCTTTGGCGGATACGTTAACGATGCCGTTAGCGTCAATGTCAAACGTTACTTCGACCTGCGGAACGCCACGAGGTGCCGGCGGGATTCCGACGAGGTGGAATTTACCAAGCGTCTTATTGTCCGAGGCCATCGGGCGTTCACCCTGCAGCACATGAACTTCAACGCTCGTTTGATTGTCCGAGGCAGTCGAGAAGATCTCTGACTTGCGCGTAGGAATCGTCGTATTCCTCGTGATCATCTGGGTCATAACACCGCCCAGAGTCTCGATTCCGAGGGTCAGCGGAGTGACGTCGAGAAGCAGGATATCTGTCTTTTCGCCTCCAAGAACCCCGGCTTGAACCGCCGCCCCTAATGCCACCACCTCATCCGGGTTCACCGACTTATTCGGCTCTTTTCCGAAGAAATTCTTAACCATTTCCTGGACTTTCGGGATGCGGGTGGAACCGCCGACGAGGACGATCTCATCGATTTGGTTCGCGGTGATCCCGGCGTCTTTGATGGCCTGTTCGACGGGCGGCATGAGGCGTTTTAGGACGGGTTCCACGAGGGCTTCGAACTTCGCGCGGGTGAGCTTCATCACGAGGTGCTTCGGCCCGGAGGCGTCGGCGGTGATGTACGGCAGGTTGATCTCGGTCGACGCGGTGGACGACAACTCGATCTTCGCCTTCTCAGCGGCCTCCTTGAGGCGCTGCAGGGC
>JAUCQE010000473.1 GCA_030372865.1 Pyrinomonadaceae bacterium | reverse complement strand
GCTCGGAGATGTGTATAAGAGACAGCCCGTCCTTCGAACGCGTCGTCCAGAAATATCGGCCCCGAAGGTATTCTTCGTACGCTTCGGCGACCAGCGTCGGCCGTTTCTGGAAATTAGCCTTCTCGCCGCTTGAAAGCCGCATGTCGAGGGCGTCGATCAGGCGAAGCGAGATCGCGTCCTGCAGGTCAAGCAAGCGGTCGGCGCGGCCGTCGAATTGATCGGACCAGAGATTGTCGCCGGTGGCGACCGAGATCAACTGGATCGTGACACGCAGTTTATCGGCGTCCTTGTGAACGCGCCCGTCGAGGATCGCATCGACCTCAAGCCTGCGGCCGAACGCGAGCGGATCGGTCGTTTCGCGTTTGAACGAGGCGACGGAGATGGTCGGGCGGACGGAGAGCGAATCGATGTTGCCGAGCTTGGTTATCAGCGAATCGGTTATCCGCATCCGGAGCGGTTCGTCGACGCCGTCGCTTTCAAAGGTGCCGAGCGGAAGGACTGCGATCGATCGGACGTCTGAGCGGGTCGGCCGGTCAGGCCCGAATGCGAACTGCCAATGGACAAACCCGGAGGTTAGAACGACGACGGCGGCAACGGCGAGTATCAGGGTCTGCCGCCACGGGTTTCGTGCCTCGGTAAGCAAAGGTCGATCTGCCGAAGCCGGGCCGATCACTTCCTCGATCCACGTCTCTTCGACGACCTGTTTTTCGACGATCAGGCCGGAAGGCTTCCGTTTCATCAGGCCGGCATTCGATTCGGTGACCTCCGCGACGAACCTGAAGCCGCGTCGCGGCACGGTCTGGATAAAGGCCGTATTGGGTTCTTGGGCGGCGAGCGATTTCCTGAGCTGCGAGACGGTGAAGGAGAGGGCGTTGTCCTCGACGAAGGCATCCGGCCAGACGGCCGAGAATATCTCGTCCCGGGAAACTACCCGGTCGCGATTCTCGACCATGTAAACCAGCAGCTGATAGACCTTTGGGGCGAGCTTTACCTGTTCGCCGGAATGCGTCAGAAGGCCCGCGGCGGTATCCAGCCTGAAGCCTGCGAAAGCGTATAAACCTCCGTCTCGCAGGCTTTTATGGGTTCCTTCGATATTGCTCACAAATTGCTCAGGGTTTCCTCAAGACTCGGTGGGACGGCCGTGCCTAATATACCAGAATTCGCCGAACTGTAGAAAAAAGGTGAGCCGCAAAAGCGGGAAATTCATGACCGGAGCCATGCCAATGAAGAGATACGTTTGCCACTTGATGATGATTTTTGCGTTCGTCGCCAGCCTGTCGACGGTGATATCGGCACAAACTACCGCAT
>JAUCQE010000472.1 GCA_030372865.1 Pyrinomonadaceae bacterium | reverse complement strand
CGCGTCCCGAGCCTCGACAAGGCAAAGCGAATGGTCGGCTACCAGCCAACCCGAACGCTTGCTGACATCATCAATGATGTAGCCCGCGAATTCGGTAAAGAGTCCGCGGCGGCAGGAACCAATGCTTAGATCCAGAAATTTCATGGCGGGCCTCTTCAAAGGCTCGCTTATCACTTTTGCGGCCGTTGCCATACTCGCCGGAGCGGCGTTTGCCCAAACGGGCGGCGTCAAAGGAAAGGTCCGCAACAATCGCGGCGACGGAGTCCCGAATGCGACCGTCACAGCCCGCAAGGACGGCACCGACGTAAAGACCGTGACCGCAGACCGCAAGGGTGATTTTGTCTTGAGCGGCCTCGCTCCCGGTAAATATAATTTCGTTTTTGACGCGGACGGCTACGGTGTCGGGATCAAATACAACGTCGAGGTCAAGAGCGGCATTGTCGATCTCGGCTCGCGGCTTTTCCTGACGCCCGACCAGGGCCAACTTGTCTTCGTCCGCGGCTCGGTTTTCTATCGTGAAGGCACGAGCATCACCGGAGCAAAGGTCGAGCTTCACGAGGTAAACGCCGACGGCACTACGAAAAAACTCGATACCGTTTACACGAATATCAGCGGCGATTTCACCTTCCGCAGGCCGAATAAGAACGTCAAGTACCGCGTCGTCGCGTCATTCAAGGACGCCCGCGGCGAGAATGAGATCACGGTCGACAACCCCGGCATATACCGCACGGCGATCACGCTCGACATTCCCCGGACCGTCAAATAAGGCGGCCGCAATTCAAAATAAAAAGGGACAAGCATTCCGCTTGTCCCTTTTTTCGTTTAGTTGATCGTGTCCGATATCTCATCGGGCGGCCGCGAAACGTCCAGTGCCCCGCTGTCCGTCACTATCAGCGGCATCTCGTCGATAACCGACGCGTCCGCAAGCGTCTGTACCCAATAGGTCCCTGCCCTCGGGAAAACAACGTTCACAAAAAAGCTCACGTTATCCGTAAATCCGCCGGGTGCGAGTTCGATACTAGTCGGCTGAGAGGTGACAACGATCTCCGACCTGTCCGGCGACAATATCCTGACCTCGGTCGAATGGTTTCCCGCCCCGGTCCAGTGGTTCAGCACCCCAAACTTGATCAACGAGACCGGCAGTTTCTCGACCATTATGTTCTGAAAGATCCCCATCAAAGAGATCTTGTTGCCCATCTCGATCCGCACGTCATCGCACAGAAGGGTGTAGATAAGTTTTAGTTCGCTCGTTTGCATTCAATGTTTCCTGAAGAGTCGGAATGACCGCCGTCTTCCATTTATAACTTCCGGCACCGAAAAGATACCGGAGCCTAATTCTACTAGGATGCACTTTTCGCCGCTTTGTTCGATTTTTCCTTTTAATACGGCTTAGGTCAAGAGTATAATTTGGAGTTAAGGAGACATTTCAGCGGCACCGCGTCCCACTAGTGCGGTCATCCAATTAACAGCGTGTTGTTTTACGTTGTCACCTGCTTAGCCCTCATCCTGACCGGAATCGCCGGCCTGCAGATGGCGTATATGTTCTATCTCGATCGGCTCGATCGCGAACGCAAGAAACGCCTCCGCCAGCTTGAGCGGCGCTGCAAGGCACTCGCCTACCGCCTCGAACAGGCCGAACGCCGCATCGAAGAACAGGACACACTGCTTGAAAATTATTACAACGAGCCGGACGATGACGAAAACTGGGCCGATATCATTGAGGACCGTTAGCCTCTAACTCCGCGATCGTCGCTCCCCAACCGCCGGAAAATTCATCCCCGGACTTAAAACCCTTCACGAACGCGGTCTCTTCCAACACCTTTCGGACGATCTCACGCTGCACACCAATACCCTTGCCGTGTATCAGCCGCACGAACCGAAACCCCTTCTTCCTTGCTTCCTCAAGATAAGCGGTCGTCACCGCACGCACGTCCTTTGGGTTAAACGCATGCAGGTCGAGCGAATCCGTGATCTCAAGATCGACCGGTTCGCCGAATGGATCAGTATTGCTGTCTTCTTCGGACATTTGCCGGGTTATCGTCCTTTCGTCTGGTACTGAGCAATGTCCTCGGGCGGCGTCACGCGGATGCGGTTGCGGTCGCGATAGACGACGAAGCGTTTTTCGTCCATCCTTCCTTCAGGGTGACGAAGCTGCATCGAAAACGTCTTGTTGTCGCCGCTGCCGTCCACGCGCATCGGGAGCATTCCCCAAACCTCGCCGCTCGAACGCCACGCGGTGTAGAACGATTGGTCGTACTTGTCGAACGCGAGCACCATGATTCCGTCAAAATCGGGTTCGACGCCGTCGATCGCCTTGACCGCGTTGGTCCGCGTCAATATAACCCAGTTCCCGGGCGTACCGGCCCGTCCGGCCGTAACGCTCGCAGCCTCGCTGTCCAGCCGCTGCCAGGAAACGAATTTGCGGTTGTTCTGCTGGAAAAAGACGATCTCGCTTGGGATATTAAGTTCGACCTGGCGGCCGAAGAGCCATCCCATCGGTGCCGGCGAGACCGACGGATCGAGCTTTACCAGATACCAGATGTCGTATTTTTCTTCGATCTTCTCCGGCTCGCCCTCGACCTTTGCGGCCTTGATCTCCTCGTCTGCCGAGCTCTTCGCCGCACGTTTTTCACCGCGCGAAGCGTCGTCCACATCTGCTACCTCTTCCTTCGGCACGAAATTCCAGTCGACTATTTCAAAGGTCGATCCATTCGCGAGCTTGAGCAGGACGTTCGCCTCGCTCATCTCGGCCGAGATCCTCAGGTTCGATGCTGCACGCAATTTACCGGCGGCCTGCGGCGGCTGTTCCTTGAATTGTTCCGCGAGTTTTTGCGACTTTTCGAGGACGTCGCTCGTGATGACGTTCTGAGCCTCGATCCAGCCCTCGGTCCCTTCCTCGTCGCGGGCACGCACGCGGTACCAAAGCACCTTTTCGAATTCCATCTGATCGAGCACGTCGAGCCGTTCACCGCGTTTGACCTCGAGCAGGTCGGCCGCGACGACGGCATACGACGTACGGATCTGCGCCGTTTTCGCAATGACGACAGCCGTGTCCGAAAGGCCGACGGCCTGCGAGAACGAATTCAGCGTCGAATCAAGCAGCGTACAGCCGGTCGAAAAAATAAAGACTGCGAGGAGCAGCAATGTAGGGATCGGTCTATTTCTCATTCTGGTACTTCTTGGTCCGTCGCCAGTTATTATATCCCAAACTGTCCAATATGGCTTTTTGTCCGGACGTGGGTCGTTCAACGGCCTTCAGCGTATCGCCTTCGAGCATAAGGCCGACCGCGACCATCGTCGGGCCCAGATCGAACGGCTCGGTGCCCCTTATATAAC
>JAUCQE010000471.1 GCA_030372865.1 Pyrinomonadaceae bacterium | reverse complement strand
ATCTCACGGTCACGCAGACGGTCAAACGCCAGGCGACGGTTAGCCAGCGACGGCTTCTTGCCGAGGGTAATCAGCGGCTCGACCACGCGACGCAATTCCTTGGCTTTCGGCAGTGTCGTCTTGATTGCTTCGTGCTTGAGCAGCGAAACGCTCATGTTGCGAAGCATCGCCAGACGGTGGCTGCTGGTGCGATTGAGTTTGCGAAGTCCCAAACGGTGACGCATTTTTTGTTCCTCTCTGTTTCAGTCCCGCCAGGCTTACTTCTCGAGACCGGCCGGCGGCCAGTTTTCGAGCTTCATGCCCAGGGTCAGGCCGCGCGCGGCCAGAACTTCCTTGATTTCGTTAAGCGACTTGCGGCCGAGATTCGGGGTCTTGAGGAGCTCGTTCTCGGTACGCTGGATCAGATCGCCAATGTAGTAGATGTTCTCGGCCTTCAGGCAGTTAGCCGAACGCACGGTCAGTTCGAGGTCGTCGACCGGACGCAGCAGGATCGGATCGACCTGGATCGACTTCTGCTGCTCAACCGGCACGGCAGTGCCTTCGAGGTCGGCGAAAACAGAAAGCTGTTCGATCAGCATGCGAGCCGCGGTACGGATCGCATCTTCCGGCTCGACAACGCCGTTGGTCTCGATGTCGATGATCAGCTTGTCGAGGTCGGTACGCTGCTCGACACGGGCGCTCTCGACGTTGTAGGCAACGCGACGAACGGGGCTGAACGAAGCGTCAAGAACCAGCTTGCCGATGCTCTTGCTGTCGCCGAGGTTGCGAACGTTACCGGGAACATAGCCGCGGCCCTTCTCAACCTTGATCTCCATCGCCAGCTTGCCGCCAGCGGAAAGATGAGCGATGACGTGATCGGGGCTGATGATTTCGACATCGTGCGAGATCTCGATATCGCTGGCGCGAACCAAGCCCTCGCCCTCTTTCTTCAACTGCAGGACGACAGAATCACGGCCGTGCAGCTTGAAGACGATACCCTTCAGGTTCAGCAGGATGTCGACGATGTCTTCCTGCACGCCATCAAGCGTCGAGTACTCGTGAAGAACGCCGTCGATCGACACTTCGGTCGCGGCATAACCCTGCATCGAAGAGAGCAGGATGCGACGCAGCGCATTGCCGAGCGTGTGACCATAGCCGCGTTCGAACGGCTCCATCACAACCTTGGCCTGCACCGGCGATACGCTCTGCACGTCGATGATGCGGGGTTTCAGAAGTCCAGTTTGCATGTGCTGTCCTTTGCCTTATGGGGCGACGGGTATGCGATTACTTCGAATACAGTTCGACGACGAGGCTCTCGTTGATCGTCGACGGCAGCTCACTGCGCTGCGGGCGAGCCTTGAAGGTGCCCTTGCCGTTCTTGATATCAACTTCCAGCCACTCGGGGAAACCGCGCGACTCGGCTGCTTCCATCGCCGCCTTGACGCGCAGCTGACCCTTGGTCTTGTCTGCGAGTTCAACGACGTCGCCCGGACGGCAGACATATGA
>JAUCQE010000470.1 GCA_030372865.1 Pyrinomonadaceae bacterium | reverse complement strand
ATTCTCGCGCGCCGTGCTAATATTTTGACTTGCTTCAAAACCGCTGTTGGTGAGTTCACCTAAAATAGCACATTGCCCGTATGAAAAAAAACGGAAAAGCTGCGGCCTTTTATGATCTGGAAGGCACTTTGGTCAGCACCAATCTTGTTCACACGCTCGCGTTTTACGCAAAGCGACAGCAGGGCCTCTGGCAGACCGCGAAAGCCAGCGCAAGCACCTTAGTAAAGCTCCCCTTTTTCGGAGTTACCGATCTTTATTCACGCAATGTTTTTAACGAGGTGTTCTTCCGTAGCTACGAGGGATTTTCGGAGGACCGGCTGCGGTATTTTTCGGAAGAGCTTTTCGAAGAGGTGTTAAAACCGGCGATCTTTCCCGGCACACCTGACCTGATAGCTCAGGGAAAGAAGATCGGCCAGCGGCAGGTGGTCTTGACCGGAGCTCTTGATTTCACGATCGACCGCCTGATGGATCACCTGGGCATAGATGATTACGTCGCGAACCGTCTGGAATTCGTTAACGGGTACGCGACCGGCCGCGTGCTGCCGCCGGTGATGGCCTCGGCGACAAAAGCAAAATGGATACGGGAGTACGCCGAAAAGAACGACGTAAACCTGAGCGAATCTTACGCGTATTCGGACAGTATCTCAGACCTACCGATGCTGTCGATCGTCGGGCACCCGGTCGCGGTCTGCCCGGATTTTCGGCTAAAGCAGACGGCACGTCAGCATGACTGGGCGGTTTTGGATCTTAAGTAGGCAGTAAAAACATGGGCAATACAAAAGGGAAGCATCGGGTCAGGCAACTTCTGCTTTGGGCGATCATCTGGACTTTCTTCGCGGTTCCGGCAGTTTCTGGACAGGCGGTTGTGGGGAAGCGGAACCGGCCCACCATCGCTGAAAAGTCTAAGTATTTCGAAGCCGAGCAGTTGCTCAAGGATATTGAATATTTGGCTTCCGATGAGCTTGAGGGCCGTTCGCCGGATCTGCCGTCGATGGCAAAGGCTCGCACTTTCGTCGAAAAGCGTTTCCGCGAATCAGGAATTCAGCCGTTGGGAGATTCCTACAAGCGAGAGTTTACGTTCAAACTCCGAAGGACTGCGGAAGCACTGAATGGTGTTAACTTCGTCGGCGAGATAAAGGGCAAGAAGCATCCCGAGCGATACATCATCATCACGGCACATTACGATCACGACGGCATCAAGGACGGCAAGATCTATAACGGGGCCGACGATAATGCCTCGGGAACTTCCGCTCTCTTTGCACTTGCCTCATATTTCGAAAAGAATCAGCCGGATCACACCTTGATGTTTGTCGCATTCGACGCAGAAGAGAAAGGGTTGCAGGGGGCACGCCATTTCGTCGCGAATCTGCCGGTTGCGAAAGAGAGCATTTTGCTGAACGTCAATCTGGACATGATCTCGCGAAATGACCAGAACGAGCTTTATGCGGTGGGAACCTACCATTATCCGCAGTTCAAACCGGTTTTGGAGAAGGTTCGAAAGAAGGCGAAGGTAAAACTTCTGCTGGGTCACGACCGCCCTGAACAAGGCCGCGACGACTGGACGAACCAGTCGGATCACGCAGCGTTCCATCGCGAAAAGATCCCGTTCATATATTTTGGTGTCGAGGATCATAAGGACTACCACCAGCCGACCGACGACTTCGAGAATATTCAGCCTGCATTTTACGTAAGAGCGGTAGAAACGATAGCAGAGGCGATCAACGCATTCGATAAGACTGCGATCAAATAACCATGGCACTTCAGCTTAGAAGAAAAACGCACGAATCGATCGTGTACATCGACAAAGACTCGGCACCGCGCATTATGCCGAATGGTGAGGATTTCATCCTTGAGGACATCCCGATCGGGACGCG
>JAUCQE010000469.1 GCA_030372865.1 Pyrinomonadaceae bacterium | reverse complement strand
GCGTCAGATGTGTATAAGAGACAGGTTCAGGAGCACTCGAAACCGCTGACGCGTGCGCTGCATTTTGCGGGGACGACGCTCGGGCTCGCGCTGCTCGTGTGGTTCATCGCCACCGGCCGATGGTATTTCTTTCCGCTCTTTCTCGTCGTCGGGTACGCATTCGCGTGGTTCGCGCATTTTGTGGTCGAGAAGAACCGGCCCGCCACTTTCAAATACCCGCTGTGGTCTTTCGTGAGCGATTTTAAGATGATCTGGTACATGCTGACGGGAAGAATGGCGGCGGAGGTGGAGAGGACGAGGGAAGTGAGAGATGAGAAATGAGAAAGTGGGAAAGTGAGAGATCGGTGGCTGTGAAGTGATCTCTTTGCGGTTCTTTGCGTCACGATCTGAAATCTGTAACGCAGAGAGCCGCAGAGAGAAGACGCAGAGGGCCGCGGAGAAGAGTTTTTGAACGCGGATCGGGCGGACCGGCGCGGATCTCGTAAAGATAATCAGATCCGCGTTTATCCGCTGAATCCGCTTCATCCGCGTTCATGAAAGTTTCAACCACGAAAGACACGAAATGAATTATGGCGGCTGGTGATCTTGTAAATGTAAATCCGACGGCGTTGAGTTCGACGATCGAGTTTTTGACGGCGATGATCACGCCGGCGTTGCTGATCTCGGCGACGGGTTCGCTCGTGCTTTCGACCTCGACGCGGCTCGGACGGGTCGTTGACCGCGTGCGTGCTCTTGAGGTGCGCATGGGCGAGCTGATATTTGCCGAAGACAAAGAGAACATCCCGCTTTACGAGCAGCGGGTCGAGGTGGTGGTGGACCTGATAGACAAGGTGACTACCCGCTCGCGCATACTGCAAAGGGCGAACGGCGCGTTCTATTACGGGTTGATGCTGTTCATCCTGACGAGCGTGACGATCGCCGTGGCGGGGCTTTTCGGCATTTACCGCTGGATGCCGATAATCGTCGGCGTGATAGGGATAATGTTCCTGTTTTACGGAAGCATTTTGATGCTGAAAGAAACGCGGATGGCGACGGCGACGATCAACGCCGAGATGGATTTTACCTGGGAACTGGCAAGAAAGGTGGCACCGGAAAAGGTTGCTCTGAAGTACGACGAAAAGGGCAGGATCAAGGGATATGTCAAACCCAAGGTATCTAACACTCTTGGCGGAGAATAGGCTTGCGGAGCGGGCCGAGCAGCTGGAGGATTTGCTTCGCTCCTGTACGGTCTGCCCGAAGGACTGCGGCAACGACCGGCTGAACGACGAGATAGCAGCGTGCTATTCGGGGCGGCTGCCGATAGTATCGTCGTACACCGCAC
Organism: Pyrinomonadaceae bacterium; assembly: GCA_030372865.1. Lineage (GTDB taxonomy): Bacteria > Acidobacteriota > Blastocatellia > Pyrinomonadales > Pyrinomonadaceae > OLB17. Next base: position 1,625 of record JAUCQE010000469.1, on the reverse strand, counting down.
ATTTTGGCGAAGAGCCTGTGCTAAGCGGAACCGGCGGTGCGGGCAATATCTTTTTCGGCAACTGCAACCTGCGGTGCGTTTACTGCCAGAACTATCAGATCTCGCAAACCTGGAAACAGCAGAAAAAGAACGAGGTGACGCATGAGGGGCTGGCGGAGATGATGCTGGAACTGCAGGGCCGCGGCGTGCACAACATAGGTTTTGTTTCGCCGACGCATTTTGCACCGCAGATGGCGAGGGCGATTCTGATCGCCGCCGAGCGAGGGCTGCGCCTGCCGATCGTTTACAACACGAATGCGTACGATTCGGTCGAGGTGCTGCGGCTGCTTGAGGGCATTGTGGATGTTTACCTGCCCGACCTGAAATATGCCGACGCCGATGCCGGAATGCAGTTCTCGAAGATCCGCGATTACCCAAAATATGCACGCGCGGCGATAAAGGAAATGCACCGGCAGATGGGCAGCGAACTTGTTTTCGGCGAGGATGGCCTGCTGAAACGCGGCCTGCTGATACGGTTACTTGTTCTCCCGAATGACCTTGCCGGGCTCGAAGAAAACCTCCGCTGGATACGCGATGAGCTCGGCCCAAAAACCGCCATTTCGCTGATGGCCCAATACTACGCCACCAACAAAGCCGCCACCGACCCGCGTTACATTTTGCTCTCACGCCGCATCTCAGAAGGCGAATGGTTCGATGCGGTATCTTTGCTCGAAGACCTTGGGATGGAAGAAGGCTTCATGCAGGAATACGAATCCGCCTCGTACTACTACCGGCCAGATTTTGAGGACAAGGACGAACCTTTTAAGGACATAAGGGATTTTCAGTTATGAACAAGTCACAGCCGTTGTTTTGGTGCCGGGCGTCACTACTGACGTGGACACTTATGTTCGTATCATGCGCAAACTCGCAGTCTGTGCAGCCAAAGCCCGAGCCTGAAGTGTCGCCGAAGCCCCAGGTAAAGGTTATCAACGCCGTCGACATCGTCGATCGGGCAGACGAGATGTGTCGGAAGGAAGGCGATTGTCGGCAGGCCGTGCTTCTTTACTCGCAGGCGATCGAAGAAAGAGGCGAGTCCGCGGCTCTCTTTGAAAAACGCGGAATGGCTTTTTATGCGCAGAAACTTATCGAACCTGCGATCAAAGACTTCTCGAAGGCGATCGAACTGAGCAAGACGAAGAATCCCAACCTTTTCTTTATGCGCGGACTATCGAAATCGCTTCTCGAAGAAGAAGACAAAGCCGGTGCTTGCGAGGATTTCCAGGCCGCAAAAAAGGCGGGCTATAAACATCAAGACAAAACCGAAGGTGACAGTTTTAATGGTTGGTTAAACGGATACTGCGTCTTTGAAATTCAATGATCATCGAAGCGTTTCGAACAACTCCGGGTATCGGGGGTTGGCAAATCGAAATAATTAGTTCATCAATCGATAGGCCTGTAGAGCCTGAAAGGACGTGATCGGAGACGAATTATGAACTTAGGTGAGACGGCACCGGATATTACTCTAAAAGACGGCAACGGCAACGCTTGGTCGCTTGCAGATCAGCGTGGGAAGACGGTGGTTCTGTTGTTCTATCCCGGCGACAATACTCCGGTTTGCACGGCGCAGCTTTGTTCGGTGCGGGACC
>JAUCQE010000468.1 GCA_030372865.1 Pyrinomonadaceae bacterium | reverse complement strand
CCATCTAGATAGTCGCGCAACGACTGAACAGGAACGACGTGAACGCTGTGTTCATATACGAGTGCGGCGTGCCGACCATCGGGACTGAAGATGTCAAACGACCAACTGGCGGGATCGAGCATGCACGGCGTTTTGAACCTTACAATCGCATCGTCCTCTTCAAATCGAAACCAAATCTCGCGAATCCAGTGACCGACGGATGCTTCGGGGCCGAACTCCGGACCTGGATTTGTGCCCATCCAAGTAGCGACCACAGAACGATCGGGAGTCGACCGCGTGGCCAGCGGAACAAGCTTCGAGTCTGCAGCGCTAGCCGGTTGTGATCGAGACGACGACTGGCGGCTGGAGGCACATGCAGCGAGAGAGAGTGAGAGTGAGAGTGCGAGTGATACTGGAAGGTATCGCATGCAGATTCGGGCGCCTCTCATGGTCGGCCTAACGGACGTGGCGTTCAGCTGCGAGACCCGCAACGCTGAGTTAGGAGCGAAGCTCGACCGCGGGCCTGACGACGTCGCGGCAGTTTCAAATGATGTCGGCAGGCCCGCGTGCGGTCAACGGTGCAGAGCAGCACCAGCGGGGCTCGTCAGCTGCAATGCCAAGTTAGGCAGCGTCTGGGCTACCTCTCGGCCAGCCGGTCTACAACGCGTTCCAGTAGCCGTGTCAGTCTCGGCGCGAACGAGATTTGGTCATGCATCGTGGTCGTGGTGATCGAACTCAAGGCTTCGTCGGTGAACTGCTTTCCGATGCTTTCCGCCGTGCCTTCGATGACAGCTTCATCGCCAACAGGGAAATAGCATTCGCCCTGTCGAGGTCCCACGTGGGTGAGAACGAGCGAAGTGTGCTCACTCAGGCGTTTCGCACCTGCAGCGATGCACTCGCTGTCAAAGTGAAAGGCGGCTTTGTTGCGAAGGCGTTGCCCGAAAAACTCGTTCCAACGTCTTCGAAAGTCGCGAAACGGCGCGAAATCAGGATCGGCGAGAATATCGGCACAGCCCTTCTCACGTAGAACTCGCTCGAGGTTCTGTAGCGGAGCGATCGATTCGCTCGCGACGCCGAACGCGAGGAAGATGCCGGTAAAGCGATTGCGTATCTTTAAACCGTCGGAGCTTGCACTCGCGCTG
>JAUCQE010000467.1 GCA_030372865.1 Pyrinomonadaceae bacterium | reverse complement strand
TTCGGAACTCGTCGGCAGCGTCAGATGTGTATAAGAGACAGTATTTATATTGCGTGTACGCGCGATGATGCCGCCGCGGCGGGATTTGATGATGAGTTCATCTACGAGGAGATCGCGTCGCCATTTGAGAAACGCCGAATTCCGATCAAGCAGATGATGCGGGACGAGGGGCTCGGAGCGTTTGCGGCGTGGAATGCGAAACTCGACAAGATCGAATATTAAGCCTGTGACAAATATCTATATATTGATCGCGGTCGCTCTGATCGCAGGTGCCGTGATACCGACCCAGACCGCGCTGAACAATAAAATGGCGGGGGCGGTCTCAAGCCCGATATTGGCCGCACTTGTTTCTTTCCTTGTAGGCACCACAACGATCTTGATCTATGCTCTCGCAAGCGGTGAACGTGTTGCATCGCTTGCAGATGCCAAATATGCCCCGCCCACCGCCTGGCTCGGCGGAGTCCTCGGAGCATTCTTTGTTGCTTCAACGATAATTTTACTGCCGCGGCTCGGGGTCGTACTGACTATAAGCCTTGTTATTGCAGGCCAACTGATAATGAGTCTTATGATCGACCACTTTGGATTGCTCGGGCTGCCGGTGAAAGAGATAAGCGTGCCTCGGCTTGTCGGTATCGCGTTGGTCGCGATCGGGGCAATTATTATTCGAAAGTTCTGATCAGGCTGTTACTGTCGTCTCGAGAAATTCGGAGATGGAGGCTGCAACCTTTTTGTGTATCTCATCGATCGAGCCGTTCGCGTCTATGATCTTGAACCTGCCGGGCTCATTTGCCGCGATCTGCAAATAGGCGGCCCTAACATTAGAGTAAAAGTGAGCCGTCTCAAGGTCCATTCGGTTCTTCGCCTCACCGGATTCATCCCGGCTATTTGTCCGGGCGAGAGCCCGTTCGACCGCAATGTCGAAAAATAAGGTGAGGTCGGGTTTGAGGCCGCCCGTCGCGAGGTAAATTATTTCACTGACGGTTTGCTCCGGAAAGCCGCGTCCCGCCCCCTGATACGCGGCCGTAGCGTCGGCATATCGGTCTGAGATCACGATCCGGCCATCGTCAAGCGCGGGTTTGATCAGAAGTTCAACATGTTGTGCACGGTCCGCAGCGAACAAGAGCAGTTCCGCGATCGGCGCAACGGTCTCCTCGGTTTCCAGAAAAGCTTCACGAAGACGCCGTCCTAGCGGCGTGCCGCCCGGCTCGCGGGTCGTGATCACATCGAAACCACGCGAGCGCAGATCACCCGCGAGCATTCTCAGCTGCGTAGATTTCCCGCTGCCGTCTATGCCCTCGAACGTTATGAACTTTCCGCGCAACTTGGTTTAGGAATCGTGCTTTCGCTCGTGCGAGATCGACGAGATCGCGTGTTTGAAGACAAGGAAGTCCTGTCCCCCAACATCGAGTAAAACCGAGAACTTATCGAAGCTCTTGATCCTGCCCGAGATCGAAGCTCCGTGGAGCAAATTTATGACAACCGTCGATTTTTCGCGGCGAGCAGAATTCAGAAACGCGTCCTGGATGTTCTGGGCAGTAGGTTTATCCATTGGTTTACTCTTTTAGTTTCTAGAACTTAGTACCGCTGAAACAGTATAGCAGATTTGCTTGACGCCGCAAAAAAATCTTCACAACTGGCTCAGAATGTTATAGTTACGCCTATTTTAACCTGTTTTTACGGATTATTGCTATAACTTTCTCTTATTTTCTTAGAAATTTTTTCCCACACCGCCTCTTCATCGCCAAACCCGTCCAGCCAAAAGGCTCCTTCTTCGCGTCTTAACCAGGTCAGTTGGCGCTTCGCATAATTCCTTACGTCCTGCTGCGACTTTTCTATCGCGCTCTCAAGTGTTCTTTCTCCACGCAGGAACTCACAAACACGACGGTATCCGTGGGCACCGAGAGCATTCGTGCCTTCGGCGATACCCGAAGCGAGAAGTTCGCGGACCTCGTCGACGAGGCCGGCATCGAAATGCGCTAGTGTCCGAGTGTTGATCTTTTCATACAGTCTCTCCCGCGGCGGATTCAAGACAAAAAGCTGCATTCTATCCGCAAACTCAGGCGGAGCCGCACGCTCGGCCCTGATCTCGGAGAGGCGATTCCCTGTTTGGAAGTAGACCTCGAGAGCGCGCATCACGCGAACATAGTCTCGCTCAAACATTTCGGCCGCGGATTCGGGATCGACCCGTCGCAGCATTCGATAAAGATGCTGCGGACCGCGCCGCCGATGAATCTCCCGCAACCTCTCGCGAAGTCGTTCGTCGGTTTTCGGGCTTTCAAAAAGTGGACGCATGAGCGTGCGAAAATAGAAACCCGTTCCGCCAACAAGGATGGGCACGCCCCGGCGCGATTCGATCTCTGTGATCTTCCCAGCGGCGTCGTGAGCCCAGTCCGCGGCGGTGTAGTTCACATTCGGATCGACATAATCGATCAAGTGGTGCGGTACGCCTTGTTTTTCTTCTTCAGAAGGCTTCGCGGTCGCGATCTGTATCCCTTTGTATATCTGTACCGAGTCACAGTTGATAACCTCACCGCCGACGGCCTCGGCCAGGCGAACACCTAGAGCGGTCTTACCTGAGGCAGTCGGGCCCGCAATTACATAGATCGGTTTTGCGACCGTTTCAGCTTGCATTTGATACTCAGACTAACACACTGCTGCCTGCTCTAAACGGCAGCCTCACCAGGCCATAATATCGCGGAATCGGAGAGTTACATGGAAGCTCGCAGGTATCGAAAAATCGCAAGCAGCGTGATAAATGCAAAGAGAACTGCGGCAGCGGCGATCTGATTTCGTGAAAGCCTCATACGGAAAAAGCTATGGGATCTCGAATAAAAGTGCCGGGTTCAACTTGAATTGCAGCATCTTCGCGGTATTCCGGCCACCGTCGCCGCCTTTACGCTGCATTGTGACCTTACCGATCCTTAGGTTGCCGGAACGAGTGATCGCGACCGCGCCTTCGGCGAAGTAAGCGACCGTTTCCTCAATATTCCTGATGGCCCACCGCTCGCCTCCCGAACCCCGCAGAGCGACCATGAACCAGTCGGCACTGCCTTCGCCCTCGCCGGCGATCATGTCACGGACGATCTTTAACTTCTGGTCCGTAAAGAACCAGATGATCTTTTGCTGCAAAACCGCGTCGAATTCATCGAGATAAGCTCTATCCGCTCTGCGGCCCTTCGTTTCCGGCAGCATTTCACCGACGAAAAGCCGAAGCGCGTCAGATACCTCCAAGGGCATTTTCCACTTCGCAGCGTAGTCTGATACCCACCGTTTATCGATCTGGTTGAATCCGCTGGACGAGCTGACAAGCTTGATGGAGATCCGTTCGTCGTATTCCGCTTCTCCGGCCGTCACGCGGATCACCACGTCGGCTTTGTCGCCGTGAGGCCTTGTGGCAGTTACCTTTGTGACCTCTTCGATGTTGTAACCCATCGCCATTAGCCAGCCGCGGGCATCGGCATCCGACCGCCACGCCTCGAACCGTGAGGCAATTTCAGCCTCGTTCTTGAACCCTTGTTTTGCGCTTTCGGAACCTTGTTTTGCCCGTAGGGTCGCAGGCGTCTGCGCTGCTGAAAATACTGCAGCAAGAAAGCAAAGAACGATCGCAGAGATTAGCGGACGCATCATTGTGGAGAGATCAGATCATGAAAGCGTTTCAGACTGTAAACGTTAACATTTCCAACAGTAAAGTTAAACACGCACCTCGTCTGACGCCACAGGAGTTCGATCCATTTCATCGCAAATCGATCGAAATCACGGTTGGCAGAGCTTCGCAATTTCACCTGGCGATATAGTCTATTTTTGCTAATAAGCTTTAGTGACCTGGACGCCGGTGTAATAGTGCCGGATTATGTCGTCAAATTTGACGCCCATCTTGGCCAGTCCAAACGCCCCGTATTGACACATCCCGACGCCGTGCCCCCATCCGCGGCCGGTAAATGTATAACTAGCCACCTGGTTTCCTGAGTATTTTTTGTTGATTACAAACAGCTGTTCACGGAGGCGGAGTGCAGAACGGATCTTGCCGCCTTTCAATGTCTTAACACCGTTCGAGCCAATGATCTCCAGTTCGGTGGCGCGCCGTGAGTAGCCCCTCGAGCGGATATTCACGTCGTAAAGTGTTCCGATACCCTTCACATACCGTGAAAGCCGGGATTGCACCGACGCTGCTGAAACTGTCTCGGTCCAGTTTGTGAACGGCGACATATTCTCAGCTACTGTCGGTGATGTTGACGGCGATATTTCAAGATAGACAACTGCACCGGCGGAGTCCGTTTGATAACGTATCTCTTCGCCGCCCACGATCGCCACTTCCTTTACCGGATACATCACTCCGCCGAACTCCCGGTATAAATAGACATCCGGCCGAACAGTTATCGGGCGGTCTGTTCTACCGACTCGCAAAACAAGCTTTCCGTCCGTGGCAGGCCGAGCAGTCCCTGATTGCAAGGATGGCATCCACTTTCGCTTCTCGTAGATCTGGCGGATCAGGCGGATCATTTCCGCTCGGCTATACGGCTTTCCAGGAAGAAGCGTCATGTCCGGGCGGAGCCTGAAATAGCCGTCGCGGATAAGGGCAGCTAGTTCCGCACGCTGTCCCGCGGGTACCGCCGACGCATCGTCGAACGCCAAATGATAGTTAACGTCCGAGTCGGAAAGAAGAGTGTCGGGTTCGCCGGGTTTGTAGGCGAACGAGGAAATGAGCTTTGCGAATTCAAGCGGCTTCGCCGTGTCTTTGGACACGTTTGGGAAAGTGCGTCCAAACTTGCCCGCGAGATTATTCGACCAATTCGAAATCTCGGCTGGCGTCGGAACGTCCTCAAGCCAATCGTCGGTTATTGGATCTGTGTTGACCGCGAATCCGTTTACCGATAGCAGCGACATTACCTGCACGAGTTCGAGGTCGGCCTCGCTTCGCAGTTTCGCCGGCTTTCTCGAGGTCTTGATCATGAACGGCTCAAAATGCCGCCGACCCTCGAGCGAGCACTCAACGCCGCGTAGGTACGGCTCGGCTTTATCGAACACATTCTCAGAGTTTTCGGTTCTCCCGCCGCACGTAGAGGTGAAATAGGCGGTGATGGGTTTACCGTTGTAGGTCGCGATCATGCCTGCCGTTTCGTGGACCGCTCGAGTTCCCATCGCTGTCTCGATTGACACGCCTTTATAAACTTGCGACCAAACGTCGGGCCGCATATCAAATCCCTGTCTGGCAAAGCCGCTAATGTTCGCAACCGCGTAGGTGCGGGCGGCGATTGCCTGGGCTTTCTGAGCCTCAAGACTCGGCAGCGAGAGCTCCGCCGGAACGACTCCAAGGAGATATTCCTCAAGCGGCACTACGTTCACCACCGTGAGTGAGCCACGCGAGTTAACGAAAACCTCGATCTTTCCGCGATACGCCTTTCCGTTGAGTCTTACCGGATTCGCACGCTCATCAAAAGACCCAAACGACACGGGCTTTAGAGAAGAGTACCTTGCGACCTCACTTGATCCATTCACTATCACCTCGCGGAGGCCCGGAATTACGACGTCGCCGCTCGGAGCGGGCCCCGAAGAACTGATAGCCCGAACAAGGCTTCTGACCTCTGACTTTCCAGCCGATTTAAGCTGCTGAGCTAACGCGATCGCATCCTCCGAATGCACCGTTTTCTTTTCAGCGACGACTACCGCATCGTCGTATCCCTTCTCCGCCATAGCAGTCTTTAACGCATCGATCTCTTCTCGGGAATCGCGTGCTTCACCGATCCAGACCTTCCATGTGTTTGATTTCGGATCGAGGCTTGTAAGTGCAGTCTCACCGGTCGTCTCGCGAATTTGGTCGGCAAGCGTTCTCGCCTCTGAAGCACCTGGCAGATTCTGGATCTCAAGAATAAACTGCTCGACCACCGGTGGCTGGTATGCTCGTGCCGAAACCGCGACCTTGTTCGTCGCGAGTGACCGAGCGGACTCCTCAGGCGAGTATGCGACCAGCTGCGAATCGGCGGTTGTCACCGTCACCGACGCAGCGTTGGTCATCAAACCGATACGGATAAGCGGCTCTTCACCGAGGAAGAAATAGCCTGCAGGCAACTCGTAACTCGCCGTTGATGGCATCACCGCCGTTAAGGCTATTAAGAATGCAGAAAAGTAGGCGCGTAGACGCATCTATTTATCATAGCAGACCGCGCAAATGGGCCGGAAAAAGCCTGAGCGGACGAATTTTCGCCACCGAGGCGAAACCCGAACGGCCGGCCCGGCGAATGTCATCATTCCCGCTAATCAGAATGAGGAGCAATTTCCCGACAGAACTTGAATCGATCATGTCCCGCGTCGACTCAGTCGACCCGATACGCTACGCCAAGACGCGGAACTTCCTGAATGGCGCTGTTACCCGTTTGTCGCCGTACATATCACGTGGAGTTATCTCAACGCGGTTTGTACTTGAGCGTGTGCTCGCCCGCGGATACGAACCGAAGAATATCGAGAAGTTTATTCAGGAACTCGCATGGCGGGAATACTACCAACGCGTGTGGCAGGCGAAAGGCGATGAGATAACCCGCGATCTAAGATTTCGCCAACAGCATGTCGAAAACGACTCGATGCCTATCGAGATCATCAACGCGAACACCGGGATTGAAGCGGTCGACCGCGGCATCGAAGCCCTTTACGAGACCGGGTACATGCACAACCATTTACGTATGTACACGGCTTCGCTGGCGTGCAACATCGGCCGCAGTCACTGGAAGATCCCCGCTCGATGGATGTATTACCACCTCCTTGACGGCGATTGGGCTAGCAATGCGATTAGCTGGCAGTGGGTCGCAGGTTCGGCAAGTTCGAAAAAATACTACGCAAATCAGGAAAACATCAACCGCTATTGCGCGACGCGGCAGCGAGGGACTTTCCTTGACGTTGGCTATGCTGAGATCGAGTCTGTGCCGGTGCCGCCGATGTTAACTGCATTGGCGATCCCCGAACTGCGAACCGAACTGCCATTCGGTAAAGATGTGACGATAGATCAATCGCTGCCGACCCTGATCTATAACAGTTATAACGTCGACCCTTTATGGAAACAGGACATGTCGGCTAACCGTGTGCTGCTACTTGAGCCCTCGCATTTCACGCGTTACCCGGTCGCGGACAAGGTTATCGATTTCGTAGTTTCGCTTGGCAAAAACATCGCCGGACTGCAGATCTTCGCGGGCGAGTTTTCTGAGTTTCGCGAACGATATCGGCCCGGTAAGATCTATTACAAGGAGCATCCGTTGAACAGACATTATCAAGGAATTGAAGAGAGTCGCGACTGGATGTTCACCACTGCCGGCTACTTCCATTCATTTTTCGGATATTGGAAAAAATGCGAGCGGGAACTACGCCCGATCGCACGCAGCATTTGAATATGATTCTCGATCATGGACAGATAAAAGCCCTCGACCGGATCCATCGGCTCAACATTATCAATTCGGTTTCGGGAATAAAGCCCGCAAACCTGATCGGTACCCGTTCGGCGGACGGCGTGTCGAACGTCGCGGTTTTCAGTTCCGTAGTTCATCTGGGCAGCGACCCGGCTCATCTCGGTTTCATAGTTCGGCCTGCACGGAAACTACCTCGTAATACCTATGAAAACCTCCGCGAGACCGGGCAGTACACGATCAACCACATAACGCCCGCAATAGCGGAACGCGCACATTACACCTCGGCAAAGTTTCCGAGAGAGGTCTCGGAATTTGAGCAATGCGGGCTTGCCGAAGAGTTCGTGGATGGGTTCACCGCTCCTTTCGTCAGGGAATGCACGATAAAGCTCGGTATGCAGTACGAGGAGGATGTACCGATCGAACGAAATAATACAGTTCTGGTGATCGGCTCAGTGAAGCTGCTAATTATTCCTGACGGAGTTGACAGCGGTGAGGGCCACCTCGACCTTTCAGCAACCGAAGCGGTCGGCATTTCGGGACTCAACAGCTATTACCGCTTAGAGAAATTTGCCCAATTCCCATATGCCCGCCCGGGAGAGTTTCCTGACCATCTATGAATGAATTGCATCTGCAAACGGCGATCGGAGCCAGAAAAAATTGATTGCAATGAGCCTGAATTAACCAGTATCCTTGTTGTGTCCTTTCAATTCGGTGCTGCCGAATCTCCTTCACAACAATGAAATACTTTATCTCCTTCCTGATCTCCTCTTTTCTATTTGTAAGCTTCAATCCACAGGTGTCTGCGCAGCTCGCACCTTGGACAGCCGGAAGGCTTGACCGCTCGTTCGGGACGGACGGCATTCTGGCAATTCCGAACAGCGGCGGTTCGGTCGCTGGCGGGGAAACATTGTTCCTGCCGGACGGGTCAGTTTTATCGGTCAACACGTATCTGAATGATGTTCCCTCAAGCATTAAGGTCCTAAAGCTTACTCCGGCAGGACTGCCGGATACGAGCTTTGGGAACGAGGGACACGTAGCCATTTCCTTCAGTCATGATTCAAACGCTTCTGGGATCATACAATTGCCGGACGGCAAGATCCTGGTTGCCGGCACCGTTTGGTCGGGCAGCCTTCAGCGTCGAAATGACTGGGTGGTAATCAGACTCAACCCGAACGGATCTGTTGACCAGACGTTCGGGGAAAAGGGAGTGTTTCGTAAGGACTTTTCGGAGCAGGAAGGTGAGATCAGTGATGATATTGCCGGCGGACTACTGCTCGAAGCGGGTGGAAAGATAGTTGCAAGCGGCATGTCGAATCGCCTTGTGACTGATCAGCTGTACTCTACAAGTGCGACGCTTATTCGCCTGACGCCTGAGGGAACCATTGATCCGACATTTGGGAATTCTGGAGTCTCACGGATCCAGATCGGAACAAATAGGGTAAATGTTCGATACGGTCTACGCGGAGGCAGACTTTACCGGACGCCGAATGGCTCATACATGGTCGGGGTACACGCTGAGCGTGAACGCTCGCCAGGCACCTATGTTCCGCAAGCTTTCTTGCTTCGATTCGAGCAGGGCGGCTCGATAGATAAGACTTTCGGGAAGGCTGGAATTCTAGACCTTGCGCCATCCAGCTCTTCTGAGTTCGCAGATCTCGTTTTTGATCCAGCAGGACGAATCATCGTCTCGATCTATTTGCGAATCAGCAGGTATATGCCAGACGGGCAACTCGATACCGTTTTCGGCAATGGCGGGCACTATTTCTCGCCAAGCGGTAACTTTTATTATTTTGATCTTGAGATCGCCTCCAATGGAAAAATCCTTGCAACCGGATCAGAGGCAATTGCCCTGCTACCGAGTGGGCTGCGGACCGGTGGACATTTTTTTCGCTTAAACACCGACGGAACACCGGATCTTCGATTCGGCCGTGGCGGATATACATCGTTGTCCAGCGAGGAATACGACGTAAGCTTCGTTGCCTCGGGAATACGAGACGGCCGTATCTCGACGCTGGTGTTTCAAAGTGAAAACCACTTCGGCTTTTTCGGCTTGGCCCGGCATCATTTTGCGAAATGATTTCCGGACCGTTTACTTTTCAAGTGCGTTGAACATAAACGGAAATGTCGCCCAAGTCTGGCCTCGGTGCTGAGGCCGGAAGGCGAACAGGACGATCTTGCCTTTTCCGTGACCGGCCTCAACAAGAGCGGCTTTTCCGTTGATCAACTTTTCACCGAGCATCCAGCCGGACATCAGAGCGTCGCGGTCCGCGTAGCGGGCGATGGTCGTCACTTTCGCGGTGTCGCCCACCTCGAAAGCTGAGCTCGTAATAAAGTACACCGGCATCTCTTCGAGAGTACCCTTTGCGAGCCGGTGCCGCGTGTCGACGTTCAATTTAACGATCGAGCCGGGATTGTAGAAGTCCTGCCGACGCACACCTGAGAGCACGTTCTTTAGCGGTAGGCCGAACTCTTTGATCACAAGTTCGCATGAATCGTCGAAACAAACCAACTGCCCCCCATTCTCGACAAACCGTTTTAGGTTGGCAATACCGTCGGTTCCAATGCCGCCAGAAAACTCTGCCGGATACCGATCTGCGGAAAGGCCGCGAACAATAGCGTTTTCCGCGATCGCAGGCAATACCAGCACATCGTAATCCAGTTTTCCGGCCCGCATATCAGCGTCGCTAACAGAAGCGTATTTGATCTGATGATTATCAAAGACCAGCCGGGTCCAGCCCTCGTCCATCGAGCCCATCGAACCTTGGTACATCCCGATCTTCGCATTCGACTTCAGCGGATTCGGCACCTTCGGGAAGGGCTCATTAGCAGGTTTCAAATTCATCACAGCACGTGCCTGGTTGATGGTCGCGAGCGGCTTTAAGGTGTTTCGGTATTTATCGAGGTCACGGATCTCCCATATCGCCTCGGCCTCGACTCCCATCTGGAGAGGCAGGGTCCAGCCAGCTACGTCATAGGGCTGGTCGGGCTCGCCGTTTGGGTTAATCCGGTTTGGGTAAACCTGTCGCTCGAAAAGACTGAGAATGTTGTTCTTCTGCGGCTGATTAACAAATACTATAAAGCTCCCAAGCGGCATCTCGTGGAAATCGGGCTTGTCCTTTTCCATCCGCAGATACAGCTCATTCGTCATCTCGAAGATCTCGATTCCCTGCCATTTAAGGATCTCCAAAAAACGCGATACGGTCTCGGCACGCGGCTGTCCTGCCGGGATTATATAGGCCTGCGGTTCGCCTTCATTCCGAGCGAGGTTCGCGCGGCCGAGGTCGTGAAAGTTCTTCAGGTAGCGGTGCCTGTAATTTGCCGCAAGCGATAAAAGGCTTCGGCTCGCGATCATTTCGATGTTCGCGATCTCTTTCGGCCCCCATTTGCCGCCTTCCCAGACGTCGGGGTGAGCGATCGAATTCTCGAGCGGCGAAGTAAGGCCACGGGCCGGCCGTGTCGCTCTCAACTGTTCCTTTGTGATGTTCACCGGCGTCATCAGATCGGCGCTGGCGGCCTCAGACAAGATGCCGATCGAATTATGGTAATAGGGGGCCGAACGGAAACCGCCGTGCCACCACATATCGAACGTCGTGTTCGTCGCCACGCCTTCAACTCCGCCCGCCTGCAGGTCGGCTGCCATCTTGTAGCCGACCAGTCCGACGTCGCGGACGATCTGCGGATCGATCCTTGGATTTGGCGGATCATGAAACGGCGGGATCACGAATCTTGCTCCGTTCTGGCCCATCTGATGAACGTCGTATACGAACTGCGGAAACCACTCCTGCCAGTAGAGCTTCGTTATCGCCTGTGTTTCCTTAAGGTTCAGCATGAACCAGTCGCGGTTGTTGTCGTGGCCGGCGTACCAGTGATAGAGCTGAGGCGGGGCCGTACCCTCGCTCTTGGTGCCCATTGTCTTGCGGTACCATTCGGCAACCATTTGCACGCCATCTGGGTTCGACGACGGGATCAACAACAGGATGGTGTTATCGAGGATCGTCTTTGTTTCAGCATCGGTCGCCGTCGCCATTTCGTAAGCGAGGTTCATCGACATCTGCGATGCAACGATTTCGTTCGAATGGATCGAGCACGATATCGAAACGATCGTCTTTCCGTCCTTTAGCAGCTTATCGAGTTCCGACTGGTCCTTTATCGTTCGGGGATCGGCAAGCTTTGCACTGATCTGGCGGTAGCGGTCGAGATTCTTAATGTTGTCTGCCGAGGAAATGAACGCGACGATCATCGGCTTGTCGAGCGTTGTCTTCCCGATCTCGCGGACGGCAACCTTGTCGCTGGCACGGTCGAGTTTCGTGAAGTAATCCCGGATCTGCTCCCAATCCGCGATAGTTCGCTCGTCGGTCGGATGAAAGCCGAGCACCGACTTCGGCGTCGGCACCTGTGCGACAATCGCCGTCGAAAACAGTAAAATAAGACCGCAAAGCCGCAACATGGCGGAGACCGATCTGCCTGTCTCTTATACACATCTGACGCTGCCGACGAGTTCCGAACGGTGTA
>JAUCQE010000466.1 GCA_030372865.1 Pyrinomonadaceae bacterium | reverse complement strand
TGTATAAGAGACAGAAATTAATGCCGCCGAGATCCTCGTCTTTAAAGACGGAAGCGTTTGGCCGAAAGCGGACAGGCACGAACCTCACGCCCGGCAAATTCCGCTCGTTCAGGTACTGTGCAAGCCGTCGCCCGTCGAGCCACGGTGCCCCGATGTGTTCGAAAGGCGTATCCGTGCCGCGGCCTACGCTGACGTTCGTCGTCTCCATCAGGCCGATGCCGGGATACAGCGTCGCCTGCGTCAGCGAACGCATGTTCGGCGAGGGGTTTACCCATGTCTGCCCGGTCTCATCGAACCACATCGACCGCCGCCAGCCTTCCATCTTTATCACGCGGACGTCCGCACCGATCTTCCGCTCGGTGTTCATCATCTGCCCGAGTTCGCCGATCGTCAGGCCATAGCGGACCGGAATGGTGTGTGCCGCGATGAACGAAAGCTTTTCTTCCTCCGCCAGCGGGCCTTCGACTGAAACGCCGTTGATCGGGTTTGGGCGGTCTAGTACATAGACGGGTATCTTCGCCTTCGCCGCCTCTTCCATCACGTTCTTCAACGTGGCGGTGTAGGTATAGAAACGAGCGCCGATGTCCTGTATGTCGTAAACGATCGCGTCCAGCCCAGCAAGCTGTTCCGGCTTCGGCCGTCGCATTCCGTCCTTATAAAGCGAATAGACGGGCAGGCCGGTTTTCTCGTCCTTCGTGTCGTCGATCTTCTCGGTATCAAGCTCGCCGCGGATACCGTGCTCGGGAGCGAACATCGATACGAGCTTCACGTTCTTAGCCTCGAACAGAACGTCGATCGTCGGCTTCCCTGCCAGGTTTCGGCCGGTGTGGTTCGTAACCAAAGCAACACGCTTGCCGTCGAGTTCCTTAAAGCCTGATTTTTCAAGTATGTCGATGCCGTTCAAAACGGTAACGGTCTGAACAGCCTGTGTCCCGCCTGCTTGCCGGCGAGCCGCTTCGCCGCGTGCAACAAATCCCGGCACCTGCGCCGCGACCGCTGCGTTGTATCTCGCCTCCGCCTCTTTCCATTTATCGATCGGCGGATCCACTATCGCCGATGCAGCCACGGTAGCTACCCGGGCCCTTAGCGGCGTTACATCGCCCTTTCCGTCCGGGTGAACCCGGTTGGACAGGAAGACGACGAAGGTTTCCGACGTCGGGTCGATCCACAGCGAAGTCCCCGTGAACCCCGTATGCCCGAACGACCCCAGCGGGAAAAGATCACCGCGGTTCGACGAGAACGACGTGTTGATGTCCCAACCCAAACCACGCGTCGAACCGTCCTCAGCAACCACATACGGCTGCGTCATTTTGGCGATCGTTTGAGCGGAAAGGATCCGGACTGGACCGCGAGCATCCCTGCTCGCCCGCCCTCCACTTACAGGGCCGCTCGAACCTGGAACCACGCCGCCGTTCAGCAGCATCTGCGCATATCTGGCAAGGTCATCCGCCGTCGAGAAAAGCCCCGCGTGCCCTGCAATTCCATTCATTCTATGGGCCGTCGGGTCGTGAACCTCGCCAAAAAGAATGCGGCTACCTTCACGTCCGTCACCCTCGAAGTTCGAACCTAGGTAACTCCTCTGGCCGCGCACATTTTCCGTGGGGGCAATATTCCCCCCTATAGTAGGCACACCTTCGAGACCGAAAGCACGAAAGCCTGCATTCGGCATTAACGACGGGGTGAAGACATTCTGTCTCCCAAAATCCAGGACACTATCGCCGCTAATCCGTTCTAAGATTTCAGCCAAAACAATAAACCCAATATCCGAATAAACAAACCTCGTCCCCGGGGCCGCTCGCAATCTTTCTTTCTTAAGAGCGGCGAGCATCCCATCGCGGCCTGTCCACTTCTCGCCGAGGTCGAAATCGGGGCGGTAGCCTGAGGTGTGTGTTAGAAGCTGCTGGATCGTGACGCGTTTGGCTTGCTCGTCTTCGATCTCCGGAATGAACTTCCCGACGGTGTCGTTGAGTCGGAGCTTGCCCTGCTCGACCAAGATCATTATCGAGGTCGCCGTCGCGACCGGTTTGGTGAGCGACGCAACGTCAAAGATCGTATCGACCGTCATCTTCTCGACCGTCGGCACTAGCGACCGGTTGCCGAAAGCCTTCCGGTAAACGATCTTTCCCTTCCGCCCGACGATAACCACCGCAC
>JAUCQE010000465.1 GCA_030372865.1 Pyrinomonadaceae bacterium | reverse complement strand
AGATGTGTATAAGAGACAGATCAAACAGCGAAGACCTGCATTTCGCCCGTCGCCCTTGCATCCCCGAAGCTTCCGGATGCCAAAGTACAATATTAAAAAAGTGCGGTCATCTTTGACCGCCTTTTTCTTTTTGTACAGAATCTATTCTTTACTTAACACACTGGGAACCTACCTATATGTCCGAACTACGCAAGATTAAACGAGCACTCATCAGCCTTTCAGATAAGACCGGAGCGGTCGAACTCGCCAAAGCCCTGGCACGCCACGGCGTCACACTGATCTCGACCGGCGGCACCGCCAAAGCGCTTCGCGAAAGCGGCCTCGAGGTTACAGAGGTCTCCGAGGTCACCGGGTTTCCCGAAATGATGGACGGCCGCGTAAAGACGCTTCACCCGAAGATCCACGGCGCATTTCTCGCTCTTCGCGACAACGCCGAACACGTCGCTTCGATGAGCGAGCACGGCATCGAACCCATCGACATGGTCGTCATCAATCTTTACCCGTTCGAGCAGACCATCGCAAAGGAAGGCGTCTCGCTTGGAGAAGCCGTCGAGAATATCGATATCGGCGGCCCGGCGATGATCCGCTCGGCGTCAAAGAACTGGCGCGACGTCGCGGTCGTCACCGACCATCGCCTTTATGAAGGCATCATCGAAGAAATGGACTCAACCGACGGCTCGCTTTCGTTGGAAACGCGGCAGCGGCTCGCGACCCTTGCCTACACGCGGACCGCGTCCTACGACCTCGCGATCTCTTCATATCTTGCCCGCCAGCTTTCTGACGAAGACGTTAAGATGCTCGAAGAACTTAACCCGTTCGACGGCCTCGCTTTCTACGAAGAAGGCGAGTTCGAAGACGAAGAGCTCGAAGCCGGCGAACTCGGCGACCTCATCAGCCTCGACCTCGAGCGTTCCGCCGATCTTCGCTACGGCGAGAACCCGCATCAAAAGGCCGCCCTTTACATTACGGGCGAAGCCGGCGGCATCGCGAATGCCGTCCAGCTTCACGGCAAGGAGATGTCGTTCAATAACTACATCGACGCCGAGGCCGCTTGGACGCTCGTTCAGGACTTTGACGAACTTGCCGTCGCGATCATCAAGCACACGAACCCGTCCGGCGTCGGCGTCGGCGGCACGAACGAGGAAGCATACCGCCGGGCACTCGCGACTGACCCGGTCTCGGCATTTGGCGGCATCGTAGCTTTCAATCGGCCCGTTGACGCAACGGTCGCAAACTCTGTGAACGAGGTTTTTACAGAGGTCGTCGTCGCTCCTGATTTTGACGACGACGCGCTTGAGATCTTCAAGACGAAAAAGAATCTCCGCGTGCTCCGTGCCGAACCGGCCGAAGGCCTAGGGTTTGAGTTGAAACAGATCGGCGGCGGCATGCTCGCTGTCTCTTATACACATCTGACGCTGCCGACGAGTTCCGAA
>JAUCQE010000464.1 GCA_030372865.1 Pyrinomonadaceae bacterium | reverse complement strand
ATTTTTCGCTGAAGACCGTTTTGGCACTGGCGAAGGAGCCGTTCGTCCGTTCAAAATCTCCGGAAGGCGAATCGGTCGCCGAATTCGTCTCGCGAAGGATCAGCGAGGAATTTCTGGATAAGGCCATCGACCCGTTCGTTTCGGGTGTGTATGCTGGCGACCCGCACAACCTCAGCATGCGTTCGGCTTTCCCAAAGCTTTACGAGATGGAGCGCGATTTCGGCAGCCTGATAATGGGCACCTTCCGTCGCAAGGTCGAAAAGCCTGACCCGAATTTCCCGAGAACGTTCTCGTTCCGCGGCGGGCTAACGACGCTGATCAAGAAGCTTGCCACAGAGATCGGCGACGGGCTTCGGCTGAACACGAAGGTTGATGCGATCGAATCGATCGACCGGGGGCGGTTCCGCGTGAACGGTGAAGACTTCGATGCAGTCGTTGTTTCGACGCCGGCATACGTCGCAGCCAATCTGATAGCGGATCGTGATAGCGAACTTGCAGAGATGTTGAATGATGTCAACTATCCGCAGGTGGCTGTCGCAGTAACCGGGTACGACAAGAAGAAGATCACGAGGCCGCTTGATGGATTCGGGTTCCTTATCCCGAGCAAAGAAAAGCGGCCGATCCTGGGAACATTGTTTCATTCGGCCGTGTTTCCCGAGCGGTCGCCCGAGGGCTATCACTTGCTGATGACATTCATTGGCGGCGTTCGGTCCGGCGACAAACTCGATGCGATGACGGACGATCAGATCAAGGCTCTTGTCCGTGATCAGCTTTCGGATATTCTGGGCGTAGACGGCGAGCCCGATTTCTTTCACGTAAAACGCTGGAAGCGTGCCATACCGCAGTACCGCGTCGGCTACGAAAAGTTGACCGAGGCGTGTGCCGGCTTCGAACGAAACAATCCGGGCCTCTATTTTTGCAGTAATTTCTATCGTGGTATCTCAATGAGCGACTGCGTGAAGAACGCATTCGCGACCGCCGATGATGTGGCGGCATATTTAGGTTCGAAATGAGCAGATCATATTCACAGCCGGGCTTTCCGGCAACGCGGCTTCGCAGGCTCCGAAAGGCGACGGCCCTTCGCGACATGTTTCGTGAGACGTCGTTGAGCAAGTCCGACCTCATTTACCCGTTGTTCATCGTTGAGGGCGAGATTTTCAAGAAAGAGATCTCGTCGATGCCGGGGCAATACCAGATGTCGATCGACAATATCCTGCTCGAATGCGGCGAGCTTTTGTCGCTCGGCATTACGTCGATACTGCTGTTCGGCATTCCGGCGGAAAAGGACGAGGTCGGCTCCGGTGCTTATTCTGACGACGGGATCATTCAAAAGGCGGTACGTGCGATCAAGTCGGCGCATCCGGCGATGTTGGTCATTACCGACGTGTGCATGTGCGAATACACGTCGCACGGCCATTGCGGGATCGTGGAAGGCGGCTATGTAGACAACGACAAGACGCTTGAGCTGCTGGTCCGCGAGGCGGTCTCGCACGCCGAAGCCGGTGCGGACGTGATAGCACCAAGCGATATGATGGACGGCCGTGTCGCGGCAATTCGCAAGGGCCTCGATGATGCGGGTTTCACGGACACACCGATCATGGCGTATTCGGCGAAGTATTCATCGGCGTTCTATGGGCCTTTTCGCGAGGCGGCGGAGTCGGCACCGCAATTCGGCGACCGCAAGACCTACCAGATGGACCCGGGCAACAGCGATGAGGCAATGCGGGAGATCGCGCTCGATATTGCCGAAGGTGCAGATATCGTGATGGTAAAGCCTGCTCTTTCCTACCTCGATGTTATCCGCCGGACGAAGGACGAGTTCAACATGCCGGTCGCGGCTTATAACGTCAGCGGTGAGTTTGCGATGGTAAAGGCGGCCGCCGAACGCGGCTGGTTGGACGGCGAGCGGGTGATGATGGAAGTGCTCACATCTATCAAACGGGCCGGAGCGGACGTCATCATTACTTATTTTGCAAAAGAAGCGGCACGGATCATTTAAGAAATGGATACAACTAGAAGCACCGAATTGTTTGCGGAGGCGAAGCTCCATATTCCCGGCGGGGTCAATTCCCCTGTCCGCGCTTTCAAGTCCGTTGGCCGCGACC
>JAUCQE010000463.1 GCA_030372865.1 Pyrinomonadaceae bacterium | reverse complement strand
TTTAGAACTCCATACGCAATCCGAACTGGATCTGTCGGTTGGTAAATCCGTATGTTGAACGAATCGTACCGAAACCGAAGACCGGGTCGGAATTGCCGAGGTCCGTGTTCGGCGGCGTCAGCTGCGGCGTGTTGAAGATGTTGAAAAACTCCGTACGGAACTGGACCTTGAACCGCTCGCCCGCCCTGAAGTTCTTCGTCAGGCCAAGGTTAAGCTGGTTCGTCGCCGGGCCGCGAAGGCTGTTGCGCTTCAGGTTCCCGAAGAATCCCGCCGGTGCATCGACAAATGCCGAACGGTTGAGGTACAGGTCGTTGTCGCCCGTGTAGGGGTCGCCGACCAAATCAACGCGGACGCCGTTGCGGCGGACGTCAAAAGCCTGTCCGCTCGAAAGACGCCAGATGCCGTTCAGCTGCCATCCGCCGATGATCGCATCCGCCACGCTCGAGATCTCAGAGCCCCAGCGGCGGCCGCGGCCGAACGGAATGTCCCAAACCGATTCGACCGAAAGAACATGCGGGAAATCGGAACGCGAGGTCGCGAACGGCTCAACGAAGTTGATGTTGTTGTCCGCAACCGCGTCGAACGCGCCTTCGCCGTTGTCCTTGGTCTTCGACAGCGTGTATGCAACGCGGTACTGCCAGCCGGCCGTAAAGCGGCGGTTGAGCTGTACCTGCAGCGAATCGTACTGCGACTTGCCGTTGTCGTCGCGGACGCGTACCGGGCCGCCGTTGTCATAGCAGTCCTGGTCGCCCGAGACGAGCCGGCCGTTGCCGCACTCGACGTTCGTGCCCGGCTGGACGATGCGTCCGTTCAAGTTGTAATAGAGGACCAGGTTGCGGCCGCGGGTTCCGACGTACGCAAGGCTGAGTGCGGTGTTGTCCGTCAGCTGATGCTGTACCTGGACGTTGTACTGGTGTACCGCCGAGGTCTTGTTGTCCGGGCGAACGGCCAGGATGCTGACGTTCTGCGGGTTGTTCAGGTTGACGCCGTCGACCGAACCGAGCGGAAGCGGGCCCGTCGCGAGACGCGAATCGAGCGTGCCGTTCGGAGCACGGCCCGAAAGCGTGATGCGGACGCCGTCGCCGTAGTTGAACTGCGAGAATCCGCTGTACGGCGGGTTCTGCGCAAGCTGGTTGTCAATACCGCCGCGATCGAGGAAGAAGAACATTCCGTAACCGCCGCGGAGGACCGTCTTGCCCTTGCCTCCGAAGTCATATGCGAAACCGACACGCGGGCCGAAGTTGTTCTTGTCCGTTTCGACCAGTGCGTCATCATTGCCGGTGGCAACGATCAGGCGGCCGGTCTCGAGGTCAAAGTTAGCCTGACGGCCGTACATTTCGGTCGGGTTCGTGAAGTACTCATAACGCAGGCCGAGGTTCAGGGTCAGGTTCTTCGTTGCACGCCAGTCGTCCTGGACGAATGCTGCGTTCTCCCAATTGCGGGTTCCGACCGTACCGAACGGCGGTCCGATCTGGTAGTTACAGACAAAGCCGATCAGAAGGTCTGCCTGCTCCCAGCCGGTCGTCGGGGCACCGCCGCACTGCGACGGGTCGCTGTTCCCGATCAGGAAAAAGTAGCCCTTGCCGCGGTTCGGGCGATAGAGCGAAACATCGCGGCGAAGCAGAGTTCCGCCGAACTTGATCGTGTGGTTGCCGGTCGTGTAGCTCATGCTGTCGACGATCTGATAGGTCGTCTGCGGCACGAGGTACGGGCCGAAGTCGCCCGTGTACTCAAGCTGGCCGTTGTATCCGCCGATGAGTGCGCCGCCGCCGAGGCTCTCGTCGCGGTTCGCATTCGGGATGCCGAGGTCTGCTGAGATCTGCCGGTCAAAGAACGGCGGCGTATATCCGTAACGGATATAGTTCGTCTGAATGCGGAACTCATTGAAAAGCGTGTTCGTCAGCGACGTGTTAAGGCCGACCACTCCGCCGCGGGTGCGGATCGGGTTCGTACCCGAACCGAAACCTGCCGGCAGGTCCGGAAGACGCGACGAGGTCACCTGGTCATATATACCGTGGCTGTATCGGCCGAAGATCTGGTTGCGGTCGTTCAGCGTACCGTCGATGCGGACGTCAAAGGTGTCCGATTCGATCGTCTGGTTGCGGACCGTCTGGTAGTTGTTGAAAATGCCCGGACGGTTCGGTAGCGGGAACGCCTGCAGGTAACGCAATGCGACCTGGTTCATACGGTTGCCCGGCAGAAGGTCGATACGGTTGTTCGGGATCGGCAATCCGGTCAGGATGTCCGTAAGCTGCTGAGAAAGTTCGCCGAAGTCGCCGGTGCGCATACGCTGTCTCTTATACACATCTGACGCTGCCGACGAGTTCCGA
>JAUCQE010000462.1 GCA_030372865.1 Pyrinomonadaceae bacterium | reverse complement strand
GATTATATGTTCATCGGCGCGGCTTTCGACCGGGCCGCACAGATGACGGCAAACAAAGATCTGAGTTCGGCATTTGCCGAAACAGCCTCGCGGATCGCCGCCAATGCTCTCGGGTAAAGTTGCGAGTGCCCAAATGTACCCCCCGCCGCCGGATGTCTTACTTAAAGATGTCCGGCGGTTTTTTGGCCGTTAATTTAGGGTTAGTTTCTGCAGCAGGGCGCCGAATCGGGGCTCGGAATGAAGGGTTTGCCAGCGCGGTTCTACTTTTAAGAAGACAAGAAGCGACTCGCGTTGTTCGAAAGCCAGCTCTAGAAGTTGCAATGTCTTTTCGCGATCTCCAAGGGCAAAATAAACCGTCGCGAGCGAGTACGCGGGAACGTTGCGTGTCTTTGAGCGTTCCTCGAGTTCGGTAAGTATCTTCCGAGCCTCTTCGAGCCGGCCGGCTCGGGAATTTGCATACGCAAGAATTGCCGCCGCTTCGGTATTCCCGTTCGTAAGCTCGCGTGCCTTCGCCGCGGCAGCCATGGCTTCTTCATTCATCCCTTTAAGAAGATAAACACGGGCGATGAAAAGATGCGCAAGCCAGAAGTTCGGATCCGTATCTATTACAGAACGAAGCACCTTTAACGCATCGTCCTCGCGGCCTGCAAAAGTGAGTATCTGTCCTTCCAGAGCGTTCACTATCGTGCTCAAAGGGTCCGCTTCGCGTGCGATCTTTATTTGCTGAAGTGCTTCCTCGTGCCGCCCGATGTTAGAAAGCAGATGTGCGTATTGAAATCTTGCCTGCGCGTTGGCGGGGTCGAGCGCCAAAGAGCGGAGAAGGTTCTGCTCCGCGGTTCGCGGGTCGAAATCGAACCAAAAATTATTAAAAGCAAGCGCGCTCCAGGCTTCTGCGAGTTCAGGGTCAAGTTCGACCGCTTTTAATGCCGCCGCCTTTCCTTTCGGCATCGTCAAAAGCGGTGGGGTTTCGTTCGTCAAGACCATTGCCCGGTATGCGTTTGCCAGTTCCACATACGCAAGCGCATATCCGGGATCGGCGGCGATGGCCTGTTCCAGATAACTTATTCCCTGCTGCACTTCGGGCAGGACCAGCCTTCGCGTGTGAAAAACCCCTTTTGTGAAAAGCTGATATGCCTCTACGTTTTGCGTATATGACTTTTTGCTTTGGGCGGCGAGGGGAATGCTAAGCGCCTGAAAGACCCGGTCGGAAATGGAATCCTGGACGGAGAAGATATCCGTCAAATTCTCATCGAATTGTCCCGCCCACATCTGCCGGCCGTCTTTTACACGCACGAGCTTTGCCGAAATACGCACTCGGCCGTCCGCTATCTGCACGCCGCCATCCAAAACTGCATCGACGCCAAGCTGGCTCCCTGCATCGACGGGATCGGTCTCGGGAGATGAGAACCGGCGAACGGCGACAAGCGGGCGGACACTGATCTTTCCGCGGCCGCTTAGTTTATATATGAGCCTGTCGGCCATACCGAGTTCGAGCGCTTCATCTCGCCGCTCGGCGGTTATGGGCTTGAACGGAAGGACCGCGATCGAGCTTATCTGCTTGGAACCGGGTTCACCTGCATTACGGAAATAAATAAAACCCGCCGCGATGAGGGCAATGACCGCCACGACCATGCCGCCGAAGCGTACGGGCCGTCCTGAAGACGACGGAACCGCCGCCGCGGGAGTTATTGTTTCTTTCCGCTCTGAATATGCCTGCTCAGATTCTTCGGACAAAGCCTCGCGGACCTCTGCCACAAATTTATAACCGCGGCCGGGTACCGTTGCGATAAATCTGTTCTCCCGGTGCTTCTCGCCGAGTGCCTTGCGAAGTGCGGAGATATTTTGTGTGAGATTGTTTTCCTCGACGATGGTGTCGGGCCAGACGGCGGCCATCAGATCGTCCTTCTCAACGACCGAGCCGGCGTTCTGAACAAGGCAAAGAAGTATCTCAAATGCCTTCGGCATCAGGGCGATCGCCTGGCCTTCCGGCCCGGAAAGCAGACGCTTTCCCGCATCGAGGCGAAAACCTTCAAACTCGTAAATCCTTTGTTCGCTTGTATTCACGCCGGTTCTAACAAATTCTCACAAATCTTCAGGCCGTTTCTAACTACTTTCACCGCTCGATCGCGGAATTATGGCACACATCGGCCGGGGCTGAAAGAACTTTGGCTGAAATAAAACGAACTTAAGGAGTACGAAAGACAATGAAAACACAACTACGCAATTGGATGGTCAAGGTAGTGGCGGCGGCGATCCTGGCATTCTCGGCAGGAATGAACTGTGAGGCTCAGGACGCGGGCGGCGGCGGCCGATTAGCGGGAACGTGGGACGCGGCGGTGACGATCAGGAACTGCGCGACGGGCGATGCGATCACGAACTTTGCCTCGATCGGCACGTTTAATTTTGGCGGCACCTTTATCGGCTCCTCATCCGGTATGCCGCAGGCGGCGAGAACTCCGGAGCACGGCGTGTGGCGTCATATTGAGGGAAATAACTATATGTTGAGGTTCAAGACGTTCAGCTTTAACGCCTCGGGCGTGGCGACGGGTTACAGCGTGGTGACGCACCAGATCGAACTCTCGCCGAAGGCCAACAGCTATTTTTCCGAAGGCATCGCACAGCATTATCTTCTGAACGGAACGCAGGTGGGACAAGGATGTTCCGATGCAATAGGTACGCGGCTCGAACTCTGAGCCGCTTATGGAAAGGGATGGGTTTTGAGGCTAGGTAAGGTCAACGCGCAAGCAGGTCTTTTACGAGCGAAACGTAAAGGCCCCTTGCCGTTACATAGAACTAAATAACAGAGGGCAAACCGAAAAATGAGACCCATTTCTAATGTGCTAGACCGGCGCGATCTTGCCGCTGTTATCTGGTCTTGTCAGAAAAATTTCAGACAAAAGTCAGGATCTGTAAAGGATTTCCAGCAGGTCGTTCGTCTAGCCTTGTCAGACGTGACCAACTCACAGTCCGGAAACATTTGAATGGGGAATTTGAAATGAAAATTACAGTAATGGTCAAGGTTCTTTTTGTTACTGCGTGTTTTGCGCTAATTTCCGTTAACGCGCTTGGACAAACCACCGCGTTCAAGTATCAAGGCAGCCTGACCGACACCGGTTCGCCCGCGAACGGCAGTTTTCAGATGCAGTTCAAGCTATTTGATGCAGTTTCGAACGGGACGCAGGTCGGCTCGACCCTTACGGATGTGCCCGTAACTGCGACGAACGGCGTCTTCACGGTTACCCTCGACTTCGGCTCGGCGGCGCTTTCGGGCGCGAACCGATGGCTGGAGATAAGTGTTCGCCGTAACTCTGGTGAGAGTTACGTTACGTTGAGCCCTCGCGAACCTATCACATCTTCACCCTACTCGGTTCGGACC
>JAUCQE010000461.1 GCA_030372865.1 Pyrinomonadaceae bacterium | reverse complement strand
TGCCTACGCAAAAGACAAGACGCTGCCGTATCCGTCGTAGGACATCAAGCTCGAGGCGATGATCCCGTACATCCGCGGCGAACGCCCGATCGTTTTTACCGCCGAGCGTGAACGCGACATCCGTGCGATCACGAAGTTCGTCACCGATATGAAGCTCAAGGGCATGATCGTCGGAGGACAGGAAGCGTGGAAGGCCGCGGACGACCTCAAGAAGGCCAATATCCCCGTTATCTTCACGAACATCTACTCGCTGCCGACGCGTGAGGACGACCCGTTCGATTACCTCTTTGAGGCACCGGCGAAGATGCAGCAGGCGGGCATCAAGTTCGCGATCTCGACCGGTGACCAGGGCGGCGAGGTGCGTGACCTTCCGTACCATGCCGGCCTCGCGTCGGGCTATGGCCTGCCGAAGGAAGAAGCGCTCAAGGCCGTGACGATCTACCCGGCTGAGATCCTCGGCATCGCCGATAAGGTCGGTTCGATCGAGGCCGGAAAGGTCGCGAACATAGTCGTCACCGACGGCGACCTGCTCGACCCGCGTACCAACGTCAAATACCTGTTCATCAACGGCCGCCTGCTCCCGCTCACAAGCCGCCATACGGAACTGTTCGACAGCTTTAAGGACCGGAAATAACCGGCCGCTTGTTTCACACGTAGCCCGCTTTGCCCTAACCGGCGAGCGGGCTTTTTCATGCCTTGTCCCGCCTTTGTTCCACGCTTGTCCCAGCCTTGTCCCAGGGGAGCGTGGGACAAACAACGTGAGTATTATCAACAGGTTACAGCCGAAATCCCGACTATTTTCGCGATTTTTGTTGCACCGTTTTTTTTGGCGTATGATTTCGAGACAGTTTTATCAATGTCAAAGAGCCGTGCAACAGTGTAGCATAAACGAAACACAAGGTGTTAGATAATTTTTCTTCGCCGGTTTCGGCATCGGAAATAAACTGGTTCGACAACATTTTGTTATGCAAAAAATTGTTTTTGAAGCGTCAGGGAGACAAAAGTCGGAATTGTAGTTTCTCCACCGGGTAGAAGGTCCGGCTTTTCGGAGGGTATTTGACAAAGGAGTAAGACAATGGGAAATCAACAGGTTTTATTGCAGCTTCAGCGGGTCAGGTGTGTGGACGAAACGGGGGGCAAGTACGTTGAGCGTGTCGGCAACGACGAGATGAGGCTCGCGGCGCTTGGAGTTGATGCGGCAGGAAATACGTTCCTGCTCTCCCCGTTTAGTGTCGGGGCAAACTTTGACGACGGCGAGATTACCCATTTTCCGCCAAAGACGCTGCTGACACTCGAGGTCCCGCAGGGCGGTACCTTTCCAAAGGAATGCCGTGCTCTTCTAATGCTTGCAGAGATCGACGGCGGTGGGTTCAACGACATTGCCGAAAAGGCGTTTGCGAAGCTGAAAGAGGAGACCGCAAAGGCGAAGGCGGATATGGAGGCACAGGGAGCAAACGTTCTCGGTCTTACATGGAAAGCCGTCTGGGCGGTCGTGCTTCCAGTAGTGATCGGTTACCTCAAAGAAAAACTTTCCGCCGGCGTCAGCGACGATGTGTTTTATCCGCGTGACATCGCAGTGGAGATCGGTTCGGAAGACTTTCGCTGGGGCGATGGCACCAAACTCTCGCCGGAGGAAACGGTCGAATTCCGCGGCCACGACGGCGTGTACAAGGTCACATATTACTGGGAGGTCAGAAACACAGAGTCGGGCCGAACCGGCCTTCCCGATGTAGGCCGTGCCGCAGGCG
>JAUCQE010000460.1 GCA_030372865.1 Pyrinomonadaceae bacterium | reverse complement strand
ACAGCGCTGTCTCGTGGGCTCGGAGATGTGTATAAGAGGCAGGTCGGTGACGGTTCTACGTTTGCCCGCGTCGCCGCGATGCCGTCGAGTTCCCTGACCAGCGATCCATTGCGGATGTCGATCTCTGCCTTTCTGACGCCCGCAGGCATCGCCCAGTCGCCGTTCCAATCGGGGTGCCGAGCGAGGGCTTCTTTCATAAAGTCCGCCCAGATCGGCATTGCCGAATCCGAGCCCTTCATCCCGAGATCGTCGTTGTCGTCAAAGCCGACGTAAACCACCGTGACGAGTTCCGGCGTGAAGCCCGCGAACCAGCCGTCGCGAGAGGTTCCCGTCTTGCCGGCAAACGCCGTCTTGCCTTCGACGTTCCTGAATCCCCACCCCTGGGCCTGGGCGGCGGTTCCGCGGTTAATGATGTCCTTCATTATGTCGTTCATGATGTATGCGACATCCGGACGAATGACATCTTTCTTATCGGGCTCGGGCTGTACCTTTGTGCTGCCGTCGCCGCGGGTAACCTTTGTGATAGGCATCGGCAGCGTCCGTTCGCCCATGTTGGCAAAGGTGGTGTACGCGGTCGCGACCTGCAGCGGCGTCGCTTCGGCAGTTCCGAGAGCCATCGACGGATATGCCTTTTCAACCTTCGGAAGCCCCGCCTTTGCCGCCAGGTTCATCACGCGGCCGACGTTTATCTGCATCGCAAGATCGACCGTGATCGTATTTTTGCTTTTCACTAGAGCATCGCGGAGTGTTATCTCCTGGTTCGAAAAATAGTCGCCGTAATTATTGGGGGCGTATGAATCGCGACCGAAGGTAAAGGTCTTCTTCTCGTCTCTGAAGATGGTCGCCGCGGTAAATATCCGCGAGGCGGGCTCATACGCAGAGTTGATCGCGGCCGCATAGACAAACGGCTTGAATACCGAACCGGGCTGCCGCATCGCAGACGTCGCACGGTTGAATTGGTTCTGAAGGTAATCGCGTCCGCCGACCATCGCGACTATCTCTCCCGTCCGTGGCCTGATCGATACCAATGCAGCGTTCAGCGAGCCCTTCGGCTTTTTCGGAAAGGCTTTGTCAAGTTTGTCGAGCCTGTTTGAGACGATCTCGTAGGCGATCTTCTGCAGATCGGGGTCGATCGATGTGTAAACGCGAAGGTGCTGTAGTGCCTCGGGGTCGCTGACCACCTTTTGGAGTTCCTCGGTCACGAACTGCGTGAAATAAGGCATTCCCTGAAGGTCTTTGCGGCTCGACACTTGCTTTAATTCGAGCTTTACGTTGCGGGCCTCAAGGTACTGTTGCTGTGTGATCTCGCCTGCCTCGGCCATCGACTGCAGGACCTGGTTTCGGCGTTCCTGCACGCGTTCGGTGTTTTTATACGGGTTGTAGCGGTTCGGGCTTCTGAGGATGCCGGCAAGAAATGCGGATTCCGGAAGCGTTAGCTGCGAGACATCCTTGCCGAAATACGCGCTGGCTGCTTCGCCGACGCCGTAGATCGAAACACCCGACTGCTGGCCGAGATAGATCTGGTTCGCGTAGAGCGTGAAGATCTCTTCTTTGGAAAGCCGAGTTTCCAGGATCACGGACATGAATGCCTCGGTCACCTTTCGCTCGAGCGTCGGGTCGTTGGTCAGCAAGAGGTTCTTGACAAGCTGCTGCGTGATCGACGAACCGCCCTGATTCGCCAGCGGTGAATCGTCATCGGCACTGTCATATCTCCGCCATGCAGCACGGGCGATACCACGGAAGTTGACGCCGTAGTGGTCGAAGAAAGCTCGGTCCTCGGTCACGATTATCGCCTTTACCAGATGCGGCGGAAGGTCGTTGAACGTGACCGTCTTGCGCCGCCCGTCGCCTTCGGCGGCGATCGTGCTGAGCATCTTCGGCTCGAGCTTCACTTCCTGAACGAGTTCGGTCGTTAAGATGTCCTGGATACTTGCGACCGACTTCCCGTCTTTTGCGAACGAGACTCGAAGCTGCGGGAAGACCTGTTTTCCGTCGATCGTACCCGTAATGCCGGGCTCAATGTTTAGAGTTGCACCCTCGACCTGATAGCGGCTGCGTGAAAGGTCGGCCTTGTTGTTCTTTTCGATGTAACCTGCCGATTTAAGGTAATCGATCAGCTCTGCCAGGTTTATCTGCTCGCCGACCTTCAATGTCTTCGGTGCCGAGTAAATGCCCGCCGATGGCGTGAAAACCTCGCCGCTCAGAAGCCGGCGGTCGATTCGGTCGGAAAATTCGAACCAGAAATACGTTACCGTCAGGAAACCGACGACCAACACCACGCCTGCGATCGAGACCGTCCAGGCATTGAAAATCGTATGCAGGAGCCGGCGGAAGAGGCTCGGCGGCGGTGCCTGATACGACGCTACACGTCGTGCCTTTACCCAGCCTCTCGGCGGCCGTTTCGAGCGCGTGCGTTGTGTCGGTCTTTGATCCTGCATCGGATTGAGCTACGGAGAGTTAGTGCGGTTTCGTTTTTGAGCGGTTGCCCTGTAAAATTTTAGTAAGTTTAGGCTCTCTGTGTCCAGATAATTCGATGGATGGCATCGGCCGGTGAGTGACTTTTCATCAATGCGAATCCTCGTTACAGGCGGCAGCGGCTACCTCGGCACGCACATCCGCCGTTATTTCACCGCCGACGATCTTTCGCGTCGCTCGAACCTGGACATCCTGAACGTACAGGATGCACAGATGGCGGCGGATTACGACGTCGTTATCCACCTCGCCGCGTGTCTCGATAAATCGCCGTCATCGACGCAGGAAGTTTTCCTGACGAACGTCGAGGGCACGATCAACCTGCTCCGGGCGATGAAGCGCGATTCGGTGTTCATCTTTGCCTCGACCAAGGACGTTTACGGCAGGTTCGCCGATAAGTACGCCGAGATCCCCGAGGATTGCCCGACGCTTTACGCCGGCCAGTCGGCACTCGAATGGTCGAAGCTCATCGCCGAACGCTACGTCGAGTTCTACGCTCATCAAGATAATTTCCGCTCGTGCATCTTCAGGCTTTCGACCGTTTACGCTCCGGCGAGCCCCGGAAACCGCCCGAATTTCGTCGGGCATTACGCGGAATGCGTCAACACCGGCGAGCCGATCAGGCTTCCCGGCAAAGGCGTGCCGAGACGCGATCTGCTCCATGTCGACGACCTTGCAAAGGCATGCGAGGCGTTCATTGAATCGGTCATCGGACACGGCCTTTACAATCTCGGCGGCGGCCGGCGAAACTCGGTGACGCTGCGCGAGCTTGTTCACAGGATCGAGGCCGTATCGTCGCTCCAGGCGGTCGTGGATGAGACCGCGAACATACCCGATCCCGTCCCGTTCAATTACGTTTCCGACCTTTCGCGCATAATGCAGGAACTGGATTGGTCGCCGCGGATATCGCTCGAGGAGGGCCTTGCGACGCTCTTTACCTAGGGTGATGAAGATACTCGTCCGCGGAACAAACTGGATCGGTGATGCCGTGATGAGCATCCCGGCGTTGCGTGAGCTTCGCCGGAGCTTTCCCGAAGCACACATCACGCTGCACACCCGTGCGTGGGCCGAAGGCATATTTCGCGACGCGGAATACATCGACGATATTCTTGCGTTCGAGGAATCAGGCTCAAATTTTCGGACCATGCTGCGGCAGGCGAAGGAACTTCGCAAACGTCGCTTCGATCTTGCGGTGCTTTTTCCGAATTCATATCGTTCGGCCGCTATCGTGAGGCTGGCCGGGATACCGCGGCGTTTCGGATACTCAAAGGAAGGCCGCGGAATGCTGTTGACGGACGCTCTTCGCGTGCCTGAGTGGAAAGACAAACGGCACGAGGTTTATTACTATCTCAATATCGTTGAAGCGGTTAAAGCCGCATACGGCGTGTCCGGCGGCGAGGCGATCGAGCCGGAACTCTCGCTCGGCGTTTCGGATGCGAGGATCGAAGAGGCTCGTTCCCTGTTTAGTAGTTTTGGGTTACGCGGCGAAGGCCCGCTGATCGCGCTCGGGCCGGGCTCGACCAATTCGATGGCAAAGCGTTGGCCCGCCGAGCGGTTCGCGCAGCTTGCCGATGCCCTGGTAAACGACACCGGTGCAAGCGTTGCAGTGCTGGGCTCAAAGCAGGAAACAGATGTTGCGGCCGAAGTTGCAGCACATGCCAACGCCCCGATCATCGATCTTGCAGGCAAGACCGATCTCGCACAGGTAACCGCGATCCTAAAAATGGCGGATCTGTTTGTTTCGAACGACATGGGCCTTGCACACATCGCCGCGGCAGTCGGCACGCCGACCATCGTCATCTTCGGGCCGACGAATCCCGTCACCACGCGGCCGTTCTCGCCGACATCGCTTGTAATGCGCGAGCCGGTCGAATGCTCACCGTGCATGCTTCGCGAGTGCCCGATCGACCACCGGTGCATGACACGAGTTAGTGTAGAGTCGGTTTTGGAGAACGCGATCAAGATCTTGAATTCGAGAACGAGTTAGCAGCAGACACTTTATTGATGACAACCGAACTTCGTAAAGCAGCTTTTATCGACCGCGACGGCACCTTGCTGGAAGAGGTGAATTTCCTCTCGCGGGTCGAAGATATGCGTATCTTCCCGTACACTTCCGAGGCTCTTGAAGCCCTGAAGCAGAACGGGTTTCTCGTCATTGTCGTGACAAATCAATCCGGCATCGGACGCGGGATCTACACCGAGGACGACATGCACTCGATCCACCGTGCAATGGAAAGCTCTCTGCCCGAACTGATCGACAACTTTCATTTTTGCCCGCACCTGCCCGACGCCGGCTGTACCTGCAGGAAACCGAACACGGGAATGATAGAGCTTGCGAAGGAAAAATTTGCGATCGATATGGAACGGTCGTGGATGATTGGCGACAAGCTTCTCGACATCGAGACCGGCTTTAACGCCGGGACGCGGACCGCGCTTGTGAAGACCGGTTACGGTGCGGGTTCGGCAGAAAACCTCGTTCGACGGCCCGACATCGTCGCCGACGACCTGCTCGAAGCCGTCAGGCAAATCATTTCTGAGTAATATACATGTCCGGCTCCGGCAGCGGAAGCGTCACGGTAAACCGCGCTCCGCAGTTCTCGCCCTCGCTTTCGGCTCGCACCTCGCCGCCGTGCATTTCCACCAGATTGCGTACGATGGCAAGGCCAAGGCCAAGCCCGTTGTTCCTCGCTTCGGAGGTCGAGTCCTGACGGAAACGCTCAAAGACCATCGGCAGGAATTCAGGGCTGATGCCGACTCCTGAGTCTTCGACCGCGATCTCCACGCTGCCGTTGCGTCGATGAGCCTCGACCTTTATCGAACCCGATTCCGGCGTGAACTTCACGGAGTTTGTCAGCAGGTTAGTGAACACCTGTTCAAGCCGGTTCTGGTCGCCGACTATCGCAAGGTCCTCGACCCCGTCTTCGATCTCCACTTCGACATCCAATTTCTTTGCACCCGCCGCGGGCATCACGCTTTCGATGGAGTGCGACAGCAGTTCGCCCACCTCGAGCGACCGCATATCGAGATTTAACTTTCCGGAGATCAACCGTGCTACGTCGATCAGGTCCTCGATCAAGCGGTTCTGCGTCTCAGAGTTCTTAATGATCGTGCTGAGCGCCTTTTCTTCCTGCCGCTCGTCGAGCGACCCGTCGCGGAGCATGCGTGCCCAGCCGAGGATCGAATTCAACGGAGTCCGCAACTCATGTGAAACGGTCGCCATGAATTCATCGCGAAGGCGGTTTGCAATCTCGGCTTCCCTTCGTGCCGCCTTTTCGTTCTCCAAAAGCTGTTCCCTTTCGGCCGCTATCGATTGAAGATTCTCATTCGCCAGCCTGAGTTCGTTGGTGCTTTCCTCGATGCGTGTTTCGAGGTCGCGGTTCGCATCCACCAGCGCCGTCTCCGCCTTCGCCCGCCGACGGCCCTCCGTAACCACCAGAACATTAGCGACCAGCAGCGAAACGATGCCCGCGACGCTGGCGATAATAAGTATCCAGACGGTGCGATAAAGGTCCTTGTCCAGTTCGCTGCCGTAGCCCGCGGAGGAGTTCTGCTCTGCGGACCGCATACGATCAAGTTCCGACCGGACCGCAGACAGCGCGGTGCGAAACTCCATTGTCGACGGTTCGCGGTCAGTGATGTTGGAGTCTTGTTTGCGGGCACTGATGCGCCGCTCTGCGACGAGCCAGTAATTGTTTACCGCTTGCTCGAGTGATTGAATATTTGCTGCCTGGACGGGATTTGATGCTACCGCTCCGCGAAGCGAACCGATCGTCGCGATCGCTTGTCGCTTGCGGTCAAGGTATCGGTCCTCGTAGGTCGAGTTGCCGATCGTGTAAAATTCCTGGGCGAAGTAATCCGCATCGAGCATCTCTGCCAGGGTGCGGTCGATGTGGATCAAAATGGACTGTGAGACGGATTTACGTTCCGCGGCATCCTGCAATGATACGGTGTACTGATACGACACGAAGCCGACCGCCACCAGTGTCAGGAAGACGATAAACAATATCAACGGCAACTTTCGCTCAAAGGTAAGCTTCATTACCAAAATATTTGATGCGGGCTATCTTTTTGGGGGAATGCTACGGGGCCCTGCCGAAATCATCTTCGAGCCGCTCAATGTCGTCCTCTCCGAAGTACGTCCCGGTCTGGGTCTCGATAAATACAAGCTGCTCCGCCCTATGCGGATTCTCGACACGGTGGGCTGTGCCTGACGGAATGTCGACGGCCGATCCGGCCTCGACTATGAATTCCTCGTCGTTTAATGTTACTTTAGCAGTGCCTCGGACGACGAACCAATGCTCTGAACGTTTACTGTGACGCTGATAACTTAGCCGCTTGCCCGGCGAAACTTCGATTCGTTTCACCTTAAAGGTCTCAGATTCGTCGAGGATGGTAAAACTCCCCCACGGCCGTTCTTCGAAACCATTTTTTTCACCGGTTATCGTGTCGTTATCCATAAGCTGATCGACCAGGCCATCGATGACTAGTTTAATCGAAAAGAACCGTTCCGCAAACGATTCATTGCGCCGAAGCGCTCGCAACCTGATCTTCGGCAGGCTTATCGTTTCGCTTGTGCTCTTTGGCGTCAGCTGGATCTGGTACGGCGGCGCGCCTGCGATATCGAAGGGCGGCGTGCCTGAGGGTCCGATCGCGATCTTTATCGTCTCCGCCATCGCGACGGCAGTTTATTTCGTTCTGTTAAGGTCGCGCGTACCCTTGGCTTGGCAGGTTTGGCTGCAATTCCTCGTCGATGCTGCCCTCATAACCTGGCTAGTCTCATTGACCGGCGAGCTTTCTTCGCCCTTCATTACGCTTTATATAGTGCTGATAAGCGTCAGCAGCATCTTCGTCCGGCCGATGGCGACATTGTTCGTGGCGGTAATAGCCGCTGCCTGCCTCGTTACCGTCGGCATCCTGCCGTCGCTTGGCGTGGGCGGTGCGGCCGCTCAATACGACATAAAGCGGGCGGTCCAGATCATCAGCTTTCACGTCGTCGCGTTCCTGGTCGTCGGGCTTCTCGCTGCACGGCTTTCCGAGCGGCGGTCGTCGGGAGAAGAGCTGAAAGAAACGGCAAAGAGCCTGGCAAATCTCCGTGCCCTGCACGAACGCATCGTTGAATCGATCAAATCCGGCCTGATAACCACCGACCTTGACGGGACCATCTACTCGGCAAACGCCGCGGCGGTCGAGATAACGGGCCTCAAGGCAGACGACCTGAAAGGCCGTTCGATCTTCTCGCTTTTCCCTGATATGACCGCGGCCATTCAGCACACGGTCGACGCGGCGGACCGCTCAGAGCCGGCCCCGCGGTTTGAAACGGACCTGGTGACGCCCGAGGGCTTCGCGGTACATATCGGTTACAACATCTCGTATCTCTACTCCGAGAACCTAGAGGAGTCAGGCCTCATCATCACGTTTCAGGACCTTACCGAGATCCGGTCGATGGAGGAAAGCATCCGGCGAAAGGACCGTCTTGCGGCGGTCGGACGCATCGGTGCGGGGCTTGCTCACGAGATACGGAATCCGCTCGGCGCTATGCGCGGTGCGATCCAGGTGCTCGAATCGACAACGCCGCCGGATTCGATGCAGTCGGACCTGATGGGCATCATTCTTAGAGAATCCGACCGGCTGAACAGCATCATCACGAGCTTTCTCAACTACGCCAAGCCGAAGGCCGGCGATTTCACAGAGGTGGACGTCTGTGAGGCGATCCGCGAGACGGCCACGCTGATGCGTCACAGTCCGGACATTAAGTCTGAACACCAGTTGGTCGAGGAGATCCCGAACACGCCGGTCTTCGTATATGCCGATGTAACCCAGATAAAGCAGATCTTTTGGAATCTGGCGAGAAATGCGATACAGGCGATGCCCGACGGCGGAACACTGACCATTTCGGCTGTCTCTTATACACATCTGACGCTGCCGACGAGTTCCGAA